>JAJZFF010000365.1 GCA_021805485.1 Pseudomonadota bacterium | reverse complement strand
TCGTCCTGCGGTTCGGGAATCAGCGCGGCATCGGCCCGATAGCCGCGCAGATGCGTCATCAGCGCGCCGTTGCCGGTCGATTCCTCCTCGACCACCGATTCGACATGCACGGTTCCGGCCGGCTGGAACCCGGCGCGGCGCAGCGCGTCGAGCGCGAAGATGTTGGCGGCGTGGCCGGCCTTCATGTCGGCCGCGCCCCGCCCGTGCATCCACCCCTCCGCGATCACCGGCTCGAAGGGCGGATGCCGCCACATCTCCGCCGGGCCCGTCGGCACGACGTCGACATGCGCCTGCAGGATCAGCGAGCGGCCGGTGTCGCGCCGCGGGCGATGGGTGCCGATCACGATCGGCGCGTCGGAATGTTCGGCCGAAATCCGGCCCGCACCCGCATGCCGCGCCAGCGCGTCGCGATCACGATCGGCGCGTCGGAATGCTCGGCCGAAATCCGGCCCGCGCCCGCATGCCGCGCCAGCGCGTCGCGGTCCATGGTGAAGCGGTCCATCGCGTAGAAGCGGTCTCGCAGCGCGCGATGGACGAAATCCTGGATCGGCGCCTCGGCGCCGCGGGTGGAGGGAAAGCGCACCAGCGCCTGGGTGAAGGCGACCTGCTCGTCGAACCCGGCATCCACGGCGTCCATCAGCCTTGCCGCCAGATCCGGATCCAGTGTCATCGCCGCCCCCGTTTTTCTGGCGGCGATTTGAGAAGCCGGGGCGGCGGCTGTCAAGAAAGGGCGGGCAGGATCAGAACAGGCCGGCCCCGGACAGCCCGCCATAGACGCCAAGCCCCGCGGTGACCGCCGACATCGCGATGGCAAGCCCGGCATACCAGCCCCGCAGCCGCACCTGCGGCGGCAGCGCCTTGAGGCCGAGCATCACCAGGAAGCCGAGCACCAGCGGCAGCAGCAGCGCGTTCATCACCTCGACGGCGATGTTCAGGATCACGAGGTTCGGCACTACGCCGACCAGCACTGCGCCGAGGATCAGGCAGGCGGCATAGACGCCGTAGAACCACCTTGCGCGCAGCGGGTGATCCTCCAGCGAGCGGCGATACCCTGCCACCTCGCCAAGTCCCCAGGCCAGCGCGAGCGAGGCG
The DNA here is from genome assembly GCA_021805485.1 of Pseudomonadota bacterium. The sequence continues at coordinate 12,263 of JAJZFF010000365.1, read as the reverse complement.
ACGATGGCCGCCACCAGCCCGGCGCCGAGCACGCCGGGCGACGATGGCCGCCACCAGCCCGGCGCCGAGCACGCCGGCGCCGAACACCAGCTTGCCCATCGCGACGCCGAGATAGGGGGTGAGGGCCGCGGTGATGTCGCCCACCGTGTCGAGGCTGGCATTGGGGTTGTGCCGGCCGATCGTCGCGGCGGTCGAGATCAGCACCGCCGCCATGACGAGCTGGGTGACCACCGCGCCGATCGCGGTATCCCAGCGCGCATACTTGAAATCCGCCGGCGTCAGCCGCTTATCCGCCACCGCCGATTGCTGGTAGAAGATCATCCACGGCATGATCACGGCGCCGATATTGGCGGCGACGAGGTAGAGATAACCTGGATTGCCCAGCGCCGGCTGGAAGGTCTGCGCGGCGATCTGGTCGACATCCGGCCGCGAGACGAAGGCGATGACGAAGAACACCAGCTCGAACAGGCCCAAGGCGATCGCCACCCGCTCGACCCGGCGATAGGAGCCGGTGAACGCGACCACGAGCAGGAACACGACGGCGAGCGTCAGCGTCACCGCGCGGGGGATGCCATAAAGCTCGCCCACGCCGGCCACACCGGAGAATTCCGAGAGCAGCGCGCCGACGGTGGCAACCGCGAGGCCCCCGGCCGAAAGCCAGGCCCAGCCCTTGCCGAACGTGTCGCGGATCAGTTCGCCATGGCCCTTGCCGGTGAAGATGCCGAGCCGGACGGTGAGTTCCTGAACCACAAAGAGAATGGGAATCAGGATGAACTGCAGCAGCAGCAGCCGATAGCCCCAAGCCACGCCGGATTGCGACGCCGTGATGATGCTGCCCACCTCGGTATCCGCGAGCATGACGACGATGCCAGGGCCGAGCACGGCGAGGAAGGGCAGGCGCGAACGACGGGAACGCGGTGACACGGCGGTTTGCGACAAGAGCGGTCTCCGGGTTAATTGAGAATGAGAATTATTCTCAACTGATGGTCATGGTGAATACAGGACCTCACAGGTCCTGTCAACGCGCCGACCGTTCCATGGCTCTGCGTCAACGCGCCGGTTGACTTCCGCTTGCCCGGAGAGGAAATCCGCGGCCATGATCCAGATCAAGCTGCACAACACGAAAACACGCCGGCGCGAGCCCTTCGCCCCCGCCGACCCCGCGCATGTGAAGCTCTATGTCTGCGGTCCCACGGTCTATGACCGCGCGCATCTCGGCAATGCGCGCACGGTGGTGGTGTTCGACACGCTGGTCCGCCTGCTGCGCCATCTGTTCCCGCGCGTCACCTATGTGCGGAACATCACCGACATCGATGACAAGATCAACGCCCGCGCCGCCGAAACCGGCGAGACGATCGGCGAGATCACCGCGCGGACGACAAGCTGGTTCCACGAGGACATGGCCGCCCTGTACTGCGCCCCGCCCGATATCGAGCCGCGCGCCACCGGGCATATCGGCGACATCATCGCCCTCATCGAGCGCCTGATCGCCCGCGGCCACGCCTATGCCGCCGAGGGCCATGTCCTGTTCGCCGTCGCGACCGATGCGCAATACGGCAAGTTCTCCGGCCGCTCGCCCGAGGAACTGCTGGCCGGCGCGCGGGTGGACGTCGCCACCTACAAGCGCGATCCGGGCGATTTCGTGCTCTGGAAACCCTCGTCGCCCGACCTGCCGGGCTGGGACAGCCCCTGGGGCCGCGGCCGGCCGGGCTGGCACATCGAATGCTCGGCGATGATCCACGCCACCCTCGGCGAGACGATCGACATCCATGGCGGCGGCGCCGACCTGATCTTCCCCCATCATGAGAACGAGATCGCCCAGTCCTGCTGCGCCTTTCCCGGCTCGGAGTTCGCCCGCGTCTGGGTGCATGCCGGCATGTTGCAGGTGAACGGGCAGAAAATGTCGAAATCCCTCGGCAATTTCCGCACCGTGCAGGACGTGCTGGGCGAGGCGCCGGGCGAGGCGGTGCGCTTCCTGCTGCTCAAGACGCATTATCGCGGCGTGCTTGACTTCTCCACCGCCGCGCTGGCCGAAGCGAAGCGGGAGCTCGACCGGTTCTCGAAGCGAAGCGGGAGCTCGACCGGTTCTACCGCGCACTGGAAAAGCATGCCGACCCCGCGCCCGCCGCCACACCGCCCGCCGCCTTCATCGAGGCCCTGGCGGATGACCTGAACACCCCCGGCGCGATTGCCGAACTCCACGCGCTGGCCGATGCGGCGATGCAGGGCGATGCCGCCAGCGCCGCCGGCCTGCGCGCCGCCGGCATGCTGATCGGCATTTTCAATCACACTGCCGACCAGTGGTTCCGCGGTGAGGCGACCGACGATGCGCGGATCGACGCGCTGATCGCCGAGCGTCTGGCCGCGCGGAGGAACAAGGATTTCGCCCGCGCCGACGCGATCCGCGCCGAACTCGCATCCGCGCCGAACTCGCGGCCGCCGGCATCCTGCTCGAGGACGGTCCCGGCGGTACCACCTGGCGGCGCGCATGACCGGGCGCGACGAAGGCGCCGATCTCGCGCCGATCGACCCGTCCCCCGTCATCATCCTGGTCCGCCCGCAGCTTGCCGAGAATATCGGCTCGGTCGCGCGGGCAATGGGCAATGGCGGGCTGTTCCATCTCCGCCTCGTCGCTCCGCGCGATGGCTGGCCGCAGGACCGGGCGATGCGCACCGCCTCCGGCGCCTACCGCATCCTCGAAGCCGCGACGGTGCATGACACGGTGGCCGACGCGGTGGCCGACCTGCACCGCGTCTTCGCCACCTGTCCGCGCCCGCGCCACATCGTCAAGCCGCTGCTCACCGCCCGCGGTGCCGCCGCCGAACTGCGCGAGATCGGCGCTCGCGGCCTGAAATGCGGCATCCTGTTCGGCCCCGAGCGCGCCGGCCTCGACAATGACGACATCGCCTGCGCCGACAGCCTGATCCGCTACCCGCTCAACCCGCGCTTCATGTCCCTCAACCTCGCCCAGGCGGTGATGGTGATGGCCTATGAATGGTGGATCGCCGGCGAGGCCGCGCCGGTCCGCACGCTGCAGACCCACAAGACCCATGTCGCGACCAAGGGCGAGCTGGAAAACTTCCTCACCCACCTGATCGCCGAATGCGACGAGGCCGGTTTCCTGCGCAACGAGCAGAAACGGCCCGGCATGGTGCGCAACATCCGCCACTTCTTCCAGCGCGGCGAGGTGACGGAACAGGAATTGCGCACGCTGCATGGCATCGTCACCGAACTTGCGCGCGGCCGCCGTGGCGCGCGTTGAGTTGGCGTCCCGATTCTGTCATCATAAGGGCGCCATATCGAAGCGGCGATCAGCGGAGTGGACAGCGTGATGGACCAGGTCGAAAGCGCAGCGCCGAACGCGTTCCTGAGGGATGTGCGCGCCATCTCGGCGCGGATGCACGGCGCGCTGCTCGATGAGGAGTCGGAGGGCGCCGATCCCGCGCTCGTTCTCCTGCAAAGCGCGCTCACGGCCGAAATCCTCTGCGTCTGGCGCTACACCATGATGTCGGTCTCGCTCGCCGGGCTGAAACAGCCGCGCATCGGCGCCGAGTTCCAGGAACAGGCGAATGACGAGCGCCGCCACATGGTCGCCATCGCGCAGCGCATCCGCGAACTCGGCGGCACGCCGGATTTCTCCCCGCACGGGCTCGAAACCCGCTTCGGCGAATTCGGCACCAGGGCGGATCTCGCCGGCCTCGTCGAACAGAACCTCGCCGCCGAGCGCGAGGTGATCGGCCTCTACCGCCGGATGATCGACCATTTCGAGCCGCACGACCCGGTCACCGCGCTGATGCTCACCAACATCCTCGAAGAGGAAAGCGAGCACGCGACCGACATGCAGGACCTGCTTTCGATCGAGACCGGCGGCCACGGCTGAAACGCCTGCCGCGCCGTCGCCGAACCGCTACCCCAGCAGGCCGATCAGCCCGCGCAACAGCGCGGCCGGCGTCGGCGGGCAGCCCGGAATCGTGAGCGTGACCGGCAGGACCGACGCCGTGCCCCCGAGGCAATGCGGGCTCGCCGCGAACACCCCGCCATCGCGCCCGCAATCGCCCACGGCAACGACGAATTTCGGCGCCGGCATCGCCTCGTAGGCCAGCCGCGTCGCGGCACTCATGTTCCGCGTCATCGGGCCGGTCACCAGCAGCACATCCGCATGGCGCGGCGAAGCGACCAGTTTCAGCCCGAACCGTTCGAGATCGTAAAGCACGTTGCCGAGGGCGATGATTTCGAGCTCGCAGCCATTGCACGATCCCGCATCCACCGCGCGGATCGCCAGCGACCGGCCGAGCCGCCGCAACGCCGCCCGGTCGAGTTCCGCGACCAGCGCGGCGGTTTCGGCGTCGCGCGGCGGGGCCGGTTCGGTCATCGTGCCGCGATGGAGGCTTTCGAAGAGGGTTCTGCGCATTACAGGTCGCACCCCGAATAGGCGGCGTTGAAGCTCTTGTTGCAGAGCGGGAAGTCGGCGACGATGTTGCCCTCGATCGCCGCTTCCAGCGCCGGCCAGAAAAACCACGACGGATCGCGCAGGAACGCATCCGCCACCACCGCGCCGCGCAGCCGCACCGCGGCGAAGACATCGCCCCGAAGACATCGCCCCTGAACCCTTCCACCAGCGCGCAGCCGAACGCCTCGCCGCCGCTCTCCGGCAGTGAGGCGCGAATGTCGCCCTCCGGCAGATCGCCGAGCAACTCGCCGATCAGCGCGACGCTGGCGCGGATCTCGGCGATCCGGATCCGCACCCGCGCATCGACATCGCCGGCCGCAAGCGCGGGCACGTCGGGCGCATGGCGGTCATAGGGCGGGTAGGGCGCATCGCGCCGGGCGTCGAAATCCTGCCCCGCGGCGCGGCCGACATAGCCGCCGCAGCCGAGGCGGCGGGCAAGGTCGGGGGCGAGCGGCGCGGCCGACATAGCCGCCGCAGCCGAGGCGGCGGGCAAGGTCGGGGTCGAGTCTTCCGGCGCCGACCACCCGGTCCTGCAACGAGGCGGTCTTGCCATAGAGTTCGACCAGTCGCTCGAACCGCCCGCGCCAGGACGGCAATTCGGCAAGCAGGGAAGCGGCGGAAGCCGGCACCAAATCGGCGGCAACCCCGCCGGGGACGATCCGGTCCATCATCAGCCGGTGGCCGAAGCAGGCCTCGGCCTGGCGCAGGATCGTCTCGCGCAGCGCGCCGGCATGGGCGTTGATCAGCGGGAACCCGGCATCGTTGCAAATCGCGCCGAAATCGCCGGCATGATTGGCGAGGCGTTCGAGCTCGGCCATCACCCCGCGCAGCACTGACGCCCGCTTCGGCACGACAACCCCGAGTGCCGCCTCGACCGCGCGGGCAATCGGCACGACAACCCCGAGTGCCGCCTCGACCGCGCGGGCAAACGCCCACGCATAGGCCACGGTCGAATCGCCCGAAACCCGCCCGGCGAGACGCGACGCCGCATCCGGTGTCGCTCCCCGCATCAGCCCGAGCGTGCCCTTGTGCGTGTAGCCGAGCCGCGCCTCCAGCCGCACGATCGTCTCGCCGTTCACCGTGAAGCGGAAATGGCCCGGCTCGATCGTCCCGGCATGGATCGGCCCCACCGGTATCCGGTGCAGCCCCTCGCCCTCGGCGGGCAGGAAGGCGAAGTCCCGCTCATGGTCGAGCCAGGGGCGCGGATCGGGCAATCCCTCGGCGCGGAGCCCGCTCGCATCCTGCAAGGCCCGCTCCATCAGGATCGCCCCCGGATGATGCCGCCCGATCGACGGATAGGAACCGTCCTCCGCGCGCAGGGCGATCACCGCGAGATCGCTCCCGTTGGGCCGCCGTGTCGCCAGATGAACGCGCGCCCCCGCATCATCCCGCGCCGCCCAGAGCGCGACCAGCACGCGCTCCCCCGAAGCGAGTGCCGCACCGTGCCGCACCCGCCGCGTGCCATCCGGCGGCGTCGACCATCGGCGGCGCGTCAGCCGAGCAGGGCGGCGGCATGGGCGAACCAGTCATACAGAAATCCCGGCAGCGCGATGCCGACGGCAAGCACGAGGCCGAGATGCAGCAGCAGCGGGGTCGCCGCGGCGGAACTCGGCGCGTTGCCCGGGCTCGGCGCGCCGAAACACAGCCCGGTCATCCGCAGCAGCAGCGCGCCGAAGGCAAGCAGGATGCCGAGGCCGAGCAGCACCGCGAGCAGCGGGGCGCGGGCGAAGGTCGAGGTGATCAGCAGGAATTCCGAGGTGAAGATGCCGAAGGGCGGCAGGCCCGCGATCGCCGCGATGCCCGCCACGAGCGTCCAGCCGAGAAAGGGATGGCTCGCCGTCAGCCCGCTGATCTCGGCGATCTTCTGCGTCCCCTTGGCCTGCGCCACATGCCCGACCGCGAAAAAAATCGCCGACTTGGTCAGGCTGTGCATCGCCATCTGCAACAGCCCGGCGAGATTGCCGATCGGCCCGCCAATGCCGAAGGCGAAGGTGATGATGCCCATGTGCTCGATCGAGGAATAGGCGAACAGGCGTTTGATGTCCCGCCGCCGGTAGAGCATGATCGCGGCGAAGAACAGCGTGGCGAGGCCGAAACCCTCCATCAGCGTCCCGGCGGCGATGCTGGCATGGCTCGCCGCGAGCAGGATCTTGAAGCGCAGCAGCGCATAGAGCGCCACATTCAGCAGCAGGCCGGACAGCACGGCCGAAATCGGCGTCGGCCCCTCGGCATGGGCGTCCGGCAGCCAGGCGTGCATCGGCACCAGCCCGGCCTTGGTGCCATAGCCGATCAGCAGGAACACGAATCCGACATCGAGCAGGGCCGGGTCGAGTGCGGCGGCATGGCGGAGCAGGCCGGTCCATTGCATCGCCTTCATCCCGCCGCCGAGCGCCGGCTGGGCCGCGAGATAGACCAGGATCGTGCCGAACAGCGCGAGCGCGATGCCGACGCTGCCGAGGATGAGATATTTCCACGACGCCTCGATCGCCGCCGGGGTGCGGTAGATCCCCACCATCATCACCGTCGACAGCGTGGCGAGTTCGACGCCGAACCACATCAGCCCGAGATTGTTGCTGACCAGCGCGAGATTCATGCCGAGCATCATCGCCTGGTACATCGCGTGGTAGAGCCGCAGGTGATGCGGCGCGAGGCGGCCGGTGCCGATCTCGTGGCCGATATAGCTCGCGCTGAACAGGCTGGTGGTGAACCCGACCAGCCCGTTCAGCAGCAGGAAGGCGATGTTCAGCCCATCCACGAGAAACAGCCCGTCCGGCGCCGGCCGGTGGAACAGCAGCACGGCGGCGGCGGCCACCGTCGCGCAACTCGCCAGCGCGTTCAGCCGCGCCGCCAGCCGCCACGACGGCACGAAGGCGAGCAGCAGCATGGCACCGGCCGGAATGGCGAGGGTGGCGATCACCGCGGCGAAGGCAGCGCCCGTCATCGCAGCTCTCCGCGGAACGCGTCCAGTGCGGCGCTGTCCACCGTGTCGAACCGCTCGCGGATGCGGAAGAGAAACACGCCGATCACGATGAAGGCGATCAGGATCGAGAAGGCGACGCTGATCTCCACCACCAGCGGCATGCCCTGCGCCCCCGCGGCGGCGAGGATCAGCCCGTTCTCCAGCATCATGAATCCCGCGATCTGGCTCACCGCGTTGCGCCGCGTCACCATCATCAGCATGCCGATCAGGATGACCGACAGCGCGAGAGCCAGATCCTCCCGCGCCAGCGCGTTGGCCTGGGCGGCGGTGCGCAGCATCACCAGCAGCGACAGCGCGACGAGCCCGATCCCGGCCAGCATCGTCAGGCTGATCCCGCCCACCGTCTCGACCTCGCGATGGATGTCGAGCCGCTCGATGATGCGGTGCAGCGCGAGCGGGATCGCCACCGCCTTGAACCCGATCGCGATCGCCGCGGTGATGTAGAGTTCCGGCGCCCGCTGCAGCCAGGCCTGCCAGCCGACCGCCACACCGAGCAGGGCGGCGTGCAGCGCCAGCACATTGACCAGCGCCGGCAGCCGGTCCTGATACAGCATCATCAGGCTGACCAGCACCAGCGCGCCGGCGAGCACATGGGCAAGGCCGAAGGCGGTTGCGCCGGGCGTAAAGGGGGCGAGCATCAGGGTCATAGCGAGGCCGACATGAACAACAGCAGCGTGCCGAGCAGGCCGAGCATCAGTGCTGCGCCGACGAAATTCGGAATCCGGAAGACCCGCATCTTGGCGATCGTCGTCTCGAACCCGGCCAGCGCCACCGCGCCGGCGCCGAGCTTGCCGGCATAGCTCAGAAGCCCGAGCGCGAGGGAAGCGGGCCCGGCCCCCGGCGGCGCGATGCCGAACGGCGCGAAGATGCAGGCGATCAGCGACATGTAGAGCAGCAGCCGCATCGCCCCGGCCAGCTCGATCAGTGCCAGGTGCCGGCCGGAATATTCCAGCACCATCGCCTCGTGCACCATGGTCAGTTCGAGATGCGTCGCCGGATTGTCGACCGGGAAGCGCCCGGTCTCGGTCAGCCCCACCATCACCAGCGCGACCAGGCCGAGCGCGAGCGACAGCCTGAGCCCCTCGGCGCCGGAATGCATGAAGGTGGCGATCGCCGAGAGCTGGCTGGTGCCGGCGACGAGCGCGACGGTGAAGACGATCATCAGCATCGCCGGCTCGGCGAGCGAGGCGAGCATCGCCTCCCGGCTCGCGCCGATGCCGCCGAAGGCGGTGCCGGAATCAAGCGCCGCCAGCATCTGGAAGAAGCGGGCGCTGCCGAGCAGGGCTGCGATCACGATCAGGTCGCCCGACCAGGAGAATTGCAGATTGGTCGCGAATTCCGGCACCAGCGCCGCGGCGACCCAGGTGGCGGCGAAGATCACGTAAGGGGAGACGCGGAACAGCCACGATGACGCCTCGGGCACCACCGCCTCCTTCGCCACCAGCCGGGCGAGATCGCGATAAACTTGCAGCAGCGGCGGCCCGGCGCGGCGCTGCAACCGCGCCTTGACCTTGCGCACGAAGCCGGTGAGCAGCGGCGCCGCCGCCAGCGCGATCGCCATTTCCAGCGCCTGCAGGGCAAGATGCACGATCAGGCCCATAACGCCACCGTCGCGAGCAGGATCAGCAGCGTCACGAACACCATCGCGAGATAGCGCCGTATGGTCAGGAACTGCAGCCGGTTGGCGCGGTCGGCGGCGCGGTTGACCAGTGCGGCGAGCGCCAGCGCGCCGCCATCCCACGCCGGATCGGTGATGCGGCTGGCGAAGCGCGCCGGCGCGGCCATCCCCGGCGGTGGCATCGCCACCTCGTCGCGGGCGCGGAACAGCGATGTGGCGAACACGCGGCGGATCGGCTGGCTGAATCCCGCGGGCGAATATTGCGTCCCCGCCGGCAGCGCCGCCCTGCCCTCGGTGAGAAAGCCGCATCCCCAGGGCACCGCCCGGCGCAGGGCGCGCGAGCCGAAGCGGTGCAGCCCCAGCGCCGCGAGGCTGCCGGTCAGCGCGATGAACAGCGCGATCAGCAGCGGATCGTAGGAACTCTGCCGCGCCGGCACCGGCAGCAGGGTGAGCGCGCTCCAGCCCGGCCGCCCCGGCAGCGATATCCCGACCAGTTCCCTTGCCACCGGCGCAAGATGGCCGAGCACCAGCGCCGGCATCAGCCCGAACACGAGGCAGAGTGAAGCGAGCCCGATCATCGCGGCGCGCGAGATCCCGTCGGCCTCATGCGCGCTTGCAGCGGCCGCGCTGCGCGGCCGGCCGAGATAGGCCATGCCGTAGAGCCGGACGAGACAGGCGCTGGCAAAGGCCGCGGCCAGCGCCAGCAGCGCGCCCGCCGCCGGCACCGCGAGCTTGAGCCCGAATTGCGGCAGCGACGGATCAGCCCGCCAAGGTCCGAAAGCCGCCGGGTGCCGGCGCCGTGCTGGATCGCGCCGGCGCCGAAGAACAACGTGCTTTTGAACAGCATGTGGTTGAAGGCGTGGAACAGCGCGGCGGTGAGCGCGAGGCTCGCGGCCAGCGCCAGGCCGTCGGCCCGGAAGGCGAGGGCGAGGCCGAGCCCGGCGAAGATCAGTCCGATATTCTCGATCGTGCTGTAGGCGAGCACGGTCTTCACATCGTCTTCCAGCAGCGCCTGCAGCACGCCGAGCACGGCGGAAACGGCGCCTGCCGCCAGCACCACGAGCCCCCACCACCAGGCGGCCGGGCCGGCGAGATCGAAGGCGATGCGGATGAAGGCGTAGACCGCCACCTTCGTCATCACCCCGCTCATCAGCGCCGAGACATGGCTCGGTGCGGCGGGATGCGCGCGCGGCAGCCAGACATGCAGCGGCATTAGCCCCGCCTTGGAGCCGGCGCCGAGCAGCGCCAGCAGCATCGCGACCGCCCCTGTCCATTGCGCCCGGTACGCCGCCGCGATGGAGGCGAATCCGTATGCCCCGTGCGGTCCCGCGAGCAGGCCGAAGGCGAGCAGCAGCATCAGCGTGCCCGCGCTCGCCATCAACAGATAGACGAACCCCGCCAGCCTCGTCTCCGCCCGCGTATGGTCCGCCATCACCAGCGCCCAGGAGGCGAGCGACATCAACTCCCAGAACAGCAGGAACCCGTAGGCGTCGGCGGCGATCACCACGAGGTTCATCGCCGCGAGGAACACCGGGTAGAAGGGCAGCACCCGCCAGGGCTCCGCCTCGTGTCGCCCGTAGCCGAGCGCATACAGGCTGGCGGCCGCACCGCCGAGATCGACCAGCACGAGGAACGCGGCCGACAGCGGATCGACGGCGAACCGCATGCCGATTCCCGGCAGGCCGAGCGGCAGGGTGATGCCTGGCGCTCCGCCGCCAAGCGATGCGAAGGCCACGCCAAGCGCGATCAGGGACACGGCGAGCGACCCGCCATAGACCACGATGCGCCCGGCATCGCGGCGGGAAAGTGCTGCGCCGGCCGCGCCGAGCGCGAGCCAGGCCAGGGCGCAGAGCAGCAGTGCCGCCGTCACGTCCCGCTCTTGAGGCGCACGCCGCGCCCGCCGCTGGCATCCGAAACATCGCCCGGCCGGATCACCACGATCCCCGCCCGGTCCAGCGCGTCCAGCAGCTTCATCAGCGAATCGACATTGCCGCGGATCACCCCCTCGCTCGCCTCCATCCGCTGGATGGTCGGCAGCGACAGGCCGGACAATTCCGCCAGATCCCGCTGGTCGATGCCGAGCAGGGCGCGCGCCGCCTTCAACTGGCCGGAAGAAATCATGTCTGAAACATCATCTCCTGCGTTTCAGGCATCATAAATAATCGACAGGCCATGCCGATTCGCATTTTGCTCGGAGCAGGAATGCGCCCGGCACGCAGCCGTGCGTGCCGGGCGGCGGGGTCAGGGCCGGGTCAGGAAACGATCCGGTCCGGGTCGCGCAGCACCACGTAGATCGCCGGGATCACCAGCACCGTCAGCAGGGTGGACGAGGCAAGGCCGAACAGCAGCGAGATCGCCAGGCCCTGGAAGATCGGGTCGAGCAGGATCGTCGATGCGCCGATCATTGCCGCGAGCGCGGTCAGCAGGATCGGCCGGAAGCGGATGGCGCCGGCCTCCAGCAGCACCTCGCGCAGCGTCAGCCCCGGCCGCGCGCCGTGGCGGATGAAGTCCACCAGCAGGATCGAGTTCCGCACGATGATGCCGGCCAGCGCGATGAAGCCGATCATCGAGGTGGCGGTGAACTGCGCGTGCAGCAGCCAGTGCCCGGGCATGATGCCGATCAGCGTCAGCGGCACCGGGGTGAGCACCAGCAGCGGCACCTTGAAGCTGCGGAACTGCGCGACCACCAGCACGTAGATGCCGAGCAGCGCGACGAGGAACGCCGCCCCCATGTCGCGGAACGTGACATAGGTGATCTCCCACTCGCCGTCCCACAGCAGGGTCGGGTGCGCCTCGCTCGCCGGCTGGCCGCGGAAGCTGATTGTCGGCTTCGGCAGCTTGCCCCAGTCATGCTGGTTGATCAGCTTGTCCACCGCGAACATCGCATAGATCGGCGCCTCGAACTTCCCGTCCAGCTCGGCGGTGACCATGTCGGCGAAATGCCCGTCGCGCCGGTAGAGCACGCGCGATCCCTCCGTGCGCGTCACGTGCACCACCTGCCCGAGTTCGACGACCGACTTGTCCGCCGGCACCGCATTGGCCGGCACCGGCGTGTCCGCCAGTTGCTGGCTCCAGTCGAGCGCGTGGTTGGGCAGGCCGATCGCGATCTCGATCGGCAGCCGGTTCTCGCCGCGATAGGAATAGCCGACCTTCATGCCGCCGAAGAGGTCCTGGATCGTGTCATAGACATCGGCCTGCCGCACGCCGAAATATTC
>JAJZFF010000017.1 GCA_021805485.1 Pseudomonadota bacterium | reverse complement strand
CGGCGGATGAGCAGCGCGGCATAGACACTGACGAGATCGAACCGGCCATCGATCGTATCCGGCACGCCGAGCTCGGCATACAGAAACGGCGCGCGCGCGGCCGCGACGGCCGCGGCATAGAGGGCAAAGCCGGCGCGTTCGTGACGTCCCCGGCGCAGACTTCTCAACACGCTGGGTCTCCCTCCCCGGCCGCGTCACGCGCGGCAAACGAACGTCGTTGACAACACCGCGGCGATCGTGACACGGACATCAGATAGGCCGAAACGGCGCAGCAGACAAACGCGGCGCGAGCGTCTCCGCCGCGCCCGCCTGAGCCCGCGACCGGGACGCGCCCAGCCACAAGGACCACCACCGTGCGCCGCCTCGCCTGCCCCGACCACCCCCTGCCCGCCCGCCGCCAGAGGCCAATGGCGCGTTCGCGCCTGTCCCGGCTGGCCGGGCCACTGCTCGCGGCCGCCCTCCTCGGCGGCTGCAGCCTGTTCCACATGCAGGAGACCGCCCGCGGCAACATGGTGGACCACGCCGATCTGCAGGAACTGATCCCGGGCATCTCGACCCGCGCCGATGCGACCTCCCTGCTTGGCACGCCTACCGCGAAAGCCAGCTTCAACGACAATGAATGGATCTATATCGGACAGATGACGCAGCCGAGAGTGGCTCAGACCACGGCGGTGCGCAAGCAGAAGGTCGTGATCCTTACCTTCGACGATAAGGGCGTGCTGCGCGGCCTGCGCGAGCTCGACGGCAAAGACGGCCAGCCGCTCAGTATGATCGCCGCGACGACGCCCTCGCCCGGGGCGCACAGCAGCTTCCTCCAGGAAATTCTCGGCAATATCGGCGGCCAATCCGTTCGGCGGAATGCAGCAGAACAACACGGGCATCGGTCCACCGATGCCGTGAGCAACGCCGCCGCCCACCCCCCGCCGTCCCTCTGAAAGGCCTGTTGACGATATGAACGAGCAGAGCGAGGCGATCAGCCTCGAGCGTTTCTTTTCCGCCCCGCTGGCGAACACCGACCCCGAGATTGCCGCCGTGCTCGGCGCTGAGCTCAACCGCCAGCAGGACGGCATCGAGCTGATCGCCAGCGAAAACATCGTATCCGCTGCGGTGCTCGAGGCCCAGGGCTCGGTGCTGACGAACAAATACGCCGAGGGCTATCCAGGCCGGCGCTATTACGGCGGCTGCGCCGAGGTCGATGTCGCCGAGCAGCTCGCCGTCGACCGTGCCAAGGCGCTGTTCGGGTGCGAATTCGCCAATGTGCAGCCGCATTCCGGGGCCCAGGCGAACCAGACCGTCTTCCTCGCCCTGATCAAGCCGGGCGACACCGTGCTCGGCATGAGCCTCGCCGCCGGTGGGCATCTCACCCATGGTGCCGCGCCCAACCTGTCGGGCAAGTGGTTCCACGCCGTGCAGTACGGCGTCCGCCGCGAGGATGGGCTGCTGGATTACGAGGAGCTGGAGCGTCTGGCGCGCAGCGAGCGGCCGAAACTGATCATCGCTGGCGGCTCGGCCTATCCGCGCACCATCGACTTCGCCCGCATCCGCGCCGTCGCCGACGAGGTGGGCGCGTATTTCATGGTCGACATGGCGCACTTCGCGGGCCTGGTCGCCGCCGGCCTATACCCGAGCCCGCTGCCGCACGCCCACGTCACCACGACGACGACCCACAAGACCCTGCGCGGCCCCCGCGGCGGCATGGTGCTGACCAACGATGCCGAGCTGGCCAAGAAGATCAATTCCGCGCTGTTCCCCGGGCTGCAGGGCGGGCCGCTGATGCATGTCATCGCCGCCAAGGCGGTGGCCTTCGGCGAGGCGCTGCGGCCCGACTTCCGTGCCTATCAGCGCGCGGTGGTCGAGAATGCGCGCGTGCTGGCCGCGACGCTCAAGGAGCAGGGCCTCGCCATCGTCACCGGCGGCACGGACAGCCATCTGCTGCTGGTCGATCTCCGGCCCAAGCGCGTCACCGGCAAGGCGGCGGAAGCGACCCTGGAGCGGGCGCGCATCACCACCAACAAGAACGCCATCCCGTTCGACCCGGAAAAGCCGGCCGTCACCTCCGGCATCCGCCTCGGCAGCCCGGCGGCGACGACACGCGGCTTCGGCGCGGCGGAGTTCCGCCAGGTCGGGCTGATGATCAACGAGGTGCTGGAAGGGCTGGCGGCATCGAACGACGGCACCAACGGCGCCGCCGAACAGGCGGTGGCGGCGCGGGTGCTGGAGCTGTGCGCACGCTTCCCGCTCTATCGGCGCCGCTGACGGGCTGCCATGCGCTGCCCGTTCTGCGGCCATGAGGATACGCAGGTGAAGGACAGCCGCCCCGCCGAGGATGGGGCGGCGATCCGGCGGCGGCGCTTCTGTCCTGGCTGCAGCCAGCGCTTCACCACCGTCGAGCGGGTGCAGCTGCGCGAGCTGACAGTGGTGAAGGCCGACGGGCGGCGCGTTCCCTTCGACCGTGACAAGCTCGCCCGCTCGGTGCGCATCGCGCTGCGCAAGCGCCCGGTGCAGGAGGAGCGCATCGAGCGCGTCGTCAATGGCATCGTTCGCCAGCTCGAGGCCAGCGGCGAGAGCGACGTCAGCAGCAAGCAGATCGGCGAGCTGGTGATGGACACGCTGAAGGCGGTGGACGAGGTCGCCTATGTGCGCTTCGCCAGCGTCTATCGCGATTTCCGCGAGGCCAAGGATTTCGAAGCGTTTCTCGGCTCGCTGGAGCCGCCCGCAGCGCCAGGCGACTGAGCGGCCGCGGCGTGGCGCCGGCCCGCCCGCGCCCGGATTGCCTAGCGAGCGGGCTGGGCGCATGAA
The DNA here is from genome assembly GCA_021805485.1 of Pseudomonadota bacterium. The sequence goes on along the minus strand of JAJZFF010000017.1, from coordinate 369 downwards.
CGGGCGCGCACCCGCGCGCGAGGACCGAGCCCGAAGCGATGTCAAGCGAACAGCACGACGCCGAGCCCATGCGCGCCGCCCTGGCGCTGGCCCGGCGCGGCCTGGGCGAGACCTGGCCCAATCCTTCGGTCGGCTGCGTCATCGTCAAGGCCGGCCGCGTCGTCGGCCGGGCCGTCACCGCGCCGGGCGGGCGCCCGCATGCCGAGGTGCTGGCGCTCGCCATGGCCGGCGCGGCGGCGCGCGGCGCCACCGCCTATGTCACGCTCGAGCCCTGCTGCCATCACGGCCGCACCCCGCCCTGCACCGAGGCGCTGATCGAGGCCGGCATCGCGCGCGTCGTCGTCGCCATCCGCGACCCGGACCCGCGCG
>JAJZFF010000489.1 GCA_021805485.1 Pseudomonadota bacterium | reverse complement strand
CTCGGCCTCGCCGGCCTCGAAGGGCAGGGGCAGAAGGAATTCCTGTTCGCCCTGTTCGGCCTGTTCCGCCGCGGGCTGGAGGGGGTTATCGAGATCGGCGGCCGGCGGCTGTTGCCTCGCCGGCCCCGCGACGCCATCGCGGCGGGCATCGCCCTGATCCCCGACGACCGCAAGACGCTCGGCGGCTTCCTCGGCCTCAGCATCGCGGAGAACATCGCCATCACCATGCTGGGTTTCCTGCGGCGCCACCTCCTGATCAACCGCCGCGCCGAGGCGGACCTGGTGGACGACTATATCCGTCGTCTTGGCATCAAATGCGCCAGCCGCGCGGTGCCGCTCGGCAGTCTGAGCGGCGGGAACCAGCAGAAAGTCGTCGTCGCCAAATGGCTGGCGCGGCGCGAACCCGTCTATGTCTTCTGCGATCCCACGCGCGGGGTCGATGCCGGGGCGCGCGGCGAACTCTTCGGCGTAATCAGGGATCTCGCCGCCCAGGGCACCGCCGTGCTGTTCTATTCCACCGACATTTCGGAGTTTTCCTTGCTGTGCAACCGTGTTCTGGTCTTCCGCGAGGGCCGCGTCGCCGGGTCGCTCGAAGGAGCCTCCATCACGGAACAGAACATCCTCGACCTGTCCTTCCACGAGGCCGCGCATGAAGCCGCCTGAAACCGCGCGCCCCGCCGCGCCCCGCCGGCGCGGGCGGCTCGAGAAGCATCTGGGGCCGGTGTCCTGCGCCATCGGCCTTGCCGTGGTGATCGGCCTCTATGCGCTCCGCCAGCCGCTGATCCTCTCGCCCTTCGGCATCGCCAGCCTCGCCAATGTCTCGGTGCCGCTCGCCCTCGCCGCGATCGGCCAGACCATCGTGCTGCTCGGCGCGGGCCTCGATCTGTCGATCGGCGCCGAAATCACCCTGGTCAACTGCTTCGCAGCGACGACGATGCAGGGCAGCCCGCTCGGCATCGGCGGCATCGTCGTGCTGTCGCTGCTGATCGGGCTCGGGCTCGGCGCGGTGAACGGCCTGATCATCGCCTACGGGCGCGTGGAACCGCTGATCGCCACCTTCTGCACCTCGTTCATCTATGGCGGCGCGGCGCTGATCGTCCTGCCGCGCCCCGGCGGCGCCATCCCTCCCGGCTTCGCCAACGCGCTGACCGGGAACTGGGGCATTTTGCCGTTCTCGCTTGTGCTGCTGGCGGCGGCGGTGCTGCTGGCCTGGATTCCCGTGTTCCGCTCGCGCCTCGGCCGGTTCATCGTCGCCGTCGGCGATGACGCCGAAAGCGCGCGCGTCTCCGGCCTGCCGGTGCGCCGCGTCGAAATGATCAGCTACGTGCTGGCCGGACTGTTCGCCGCGATCGCCGCCCTCTTCCTCGCCGCCGAGACGACTTCCGGCGATCCCACCATCGGCAGCATCTACACACTCAACTCGCTCGCCGCCGCGGTGCTCGGCGGCGTCGCCCTCACCGGCGGGCGCGGGACGGCCATCGGCCCGATCCTCGGCAGTTTCCTGCTCTCGATCATTCTCAACGCCCTCGGCGTCTTCAACGTCTCCGCCTTCTGGCAGGATTGCATCGAAGGATTGATCCTCATGGTGGTTCTCGGCCTCGGCGGGCTGCGCCTGCTGCGCGGCGGCAACTGGCTCGCGGTGCTGCGCCAGTGACGGCGCCCGGCAAGACGGCGCGCATCGGGACAGACGCGGCGCCGTTCGCCGCCCGCCTCGGGCCGGCGGTGCGGCGCATGCTGCTGTCCTACCTGATCCTCCTTCTCGTTTACGGCTGCGCCGTCGCCGTGAATCCCGAGTTCCTCGGCTGGGGCACCATGCGGCTGCAACTCGTGCAGGCGACGTTCATCGGCCTGATCGCGATCGGCGAGACCTTCGCCATCCTGATCGGCCAGATCGACCTTTCGGTGCCGTGGACCATCACCCTCTCGGCCATTCTGAGCACCAATCTCGCGGCGGTCTACGGCCATCAGTGGATCGCCTTCGCCATCGTCATCGCGCTCGGCGTCGCGGTGGGGCTGCTGAACACGCTCGGCGCGTTCGTGCTGCGGGTGCATTCACTGATCTGGACGCTCAGCGTCAACCTGCTGCTTCAGGGCATCGCCCTCGTCTACACGAACGCCGTCGCGCCGACGACCCATATCCCCGACGCCGCCCGCGCGCTCGCGCTCGGCAATGTGGGGTTCATGCCGGCGGCGTTCATCGTCTGGATCGCCTGCGGCGCGATGGCCATCCTGGCCCTGCGGGCGATGCCGTTCGGCCGCGCCGTCTATGCAATCGGCAACAGCCCGGCGGCGTCCCTGCTCTCCGGCGTGCCGATCGGTCGCGTGAATGCTCTGGTTTTCATCACCAGCGCGACATGTGCCGCCTTCGTCGGGCTGCTGCTGAGCGGGTATTCGTCGCAGGCCTATCTCGGCATGGGCAACGACTATCTGCTACCGCCGATCGCCGCCGTCGTCATCGGCGGCACGCGGCTGTCAGGCGGCGAGGGGGGCTATGCCGGCAGCATCGCCGGCGCTCTGACCGTTGTCCTGCTGCAGGCGATCCTCGTGACGCTGAACATCTCCGAAGGCGCCCGCCAGCTCGTGTTCGGCGCCATCCTGCTGGCGCTGGCATTGCTGTTCCTGAAGCGACGGGCATAGCTGCCGGCGCTGCCGGCACGGGCGGCATGCTTGCCGACGCCCCCCTATCGCGAGGCAAAGCGGGAATTGAGCAGCTAATGCCGGGAACCAAGCAATGCTCGCGTTTTCGGGTGAACCGGCTGTTCGAACAGGGTCGCAGGCGGCCCATCCTCGACGATGCGTCCGCGATCCATCACGATGATCCGATCCGCGACATTTCGCGCAAAGCCCATTTCATGCGTCACGATCATCATCGTCATGCCGTCATGCGCCAGGTCGCGCATCACCGCGAGCACTTCGCCCACCATTTCAGGGTCGAGCGCCGAGGTCGGTTCATCGAAAAGCATGACTGCCGGCCGCATCGCGAGCGCACGGGCGATCGCGACCCGCTGCTGTTGTCCGCCCGAAAGAGAGGACGGCATCGCCCTGGCCTTGTGTGAGAGGCCAACGCGTTCCAGCAGCGCTTCCGCTCGCGACATCGCTTCCGCTCGAGGCGTGCCGCGAACTTTCATCGGCGCAAGAATAATGTTTTCGATCACATTCAGATTTGCGAACAGGTTGA
>JAJZFF010000690.1 GCA_021805485.1 Pseudomonadota bacterium | reverse complement strand
TCCAGCCGGCCGGAACCGTGCATGTCGAATCGGTGGTCGAGGAGGAATCGACCGGCAACGGCGCGCTGATGACGCATCTGCGCGGCTATCGGGCCGATGCCGCGCTGATTCCCGAACCGCAGGACGAGCGGCTGGTGCGCGCCAATGTCGGCGTGCTCTGGTTCGAGATCGAGGTGCGCGGCGCGCCGGCGCATGTCCGCGCCATGGCGGAGGGCGCGAACGCGATCGATGCCGCGTATCGCATCATCGCCGATCTGCGCGGGCTGGAGGCGGAGTGGAACGCGCGCAAGGGCGGGCATCCGCATTTCGCCGCCGAGCCGCACCCGATCAATCTCAATCTCGGCCGGATCGAGGGTGGGGACTGGGCCTCCTCGGTGCCGAGCCGATGCCGGCTTTCCTGCCGGATCTCGCTCTATCCGGGCACGCGGGCGGGCGATGCCGCGCGCGAGATCGAGGCGCGGATCGCCGCCTTCGCCGCGACGGACCCGATGCTCGCAGCCAACCCGCCGCGCGTCAGCTTCAACGGCTTCTTCGCCGAGGGCTACGTGCTGGAGCCGGGATCGGCGGCGGAGGCGGCGCTGGCCGACGCCCATGCGGCGGCGACCGGCGCGCCGCTCGGCACGATGATGACCGGCGCCTATCTCGATGCGCGGGTGCATGCGCTTTACGACCGGATTCCGGCGCTGTGCTACGGCCCGGTCTCGCGTGGGATTCACGGGATCGACGAGGCGGTGGACCTCGCCTCGGTGCGGCGGGTGACGAAGGCGATCGCGCTGTTCGTCGCGCAATGGTGCGGATTGGAGCCGGGCTGAACCGGCGGAGACGACAGGAGCGATAATGACCGAACTCTGGCAACTCACCGCATCCGACCTCGCCGCGCGCATCCGCCGACGCGAGGTTTCGGCGCGCGAGGCGGCCGCCGCCGCGCTCGCCCGGCTGGACGAGGTGAACCCGGCGATCAACGCCGTGATCGACCATCGCCCGGAACGGGCGCTGGCCGCCGCCGGGCGGATCGACGCGGCACTCGCCCGCGGCGATGATCCGGGCCCGCTCGCCGGCGTTCCCGTCACGGTGAAGGTGAATATCGACCAGAAGGGATTCGCCACCACCAACGGAATCCGCCTGCAGATGGATCTCGTTGCCCAGAGCAACAGTCCGGTGGTCGACAACCTGGAACGCGCGGGGGCGGTCATTATCGGCCGCACCAATACCCCCGCCTTCTCGATGCGCTGGTTCACGACCAACCAGTTGCACGGTGACACACGAAATCCGCACGATCCGGCGCTGACGCCCGGCGGCTCGTCCGGCGGGGCGGCGGCGGCGGTTGCGAGCGGGATCGGCGCCTTCGCCCACGGCACCGACATTGCCGGCTCGATCCGCTACCCGGCCTATGCCTGTGGCCTGCACGGGTTGCGGCCGAGCATCGGCCGTGTCGCGGCGTTCAACGCCTCGGGGCCCGAGCGCGGCATCGGCGCGCAGATTACCGCCGTCTCCGGCCCGATCGGGCGCAGCATGGCGGATCTGCGCCTCGCCCTCGCGGCGATGGCCCAACCCGACCCGAGCCCGGAGGGCCCACGCGACCCGTGGTGGTGCCCGGCGCCGCTCGACGGGCCGGATTTGCCGCGGCGGGCGGCACTCTGCCTGCGCCCAGGCGGGATGAAGGTGGTCCCCGAAGTCGAGGCGGCGCTGATCGCGGCGGGCCGGGCGCTCGAGACGGCGGGCTGGGCGGTCGAGACGATCGACGACCTGCCGCACATGCGCGAGGCGGTCGAGGTGCAGATCCAGCTCTGGCTCGGCGATGGTTTCGACGCGCTGGCCTCGACCGTCGCGCAGGAGGGCGATCCCGGCGCGATGACGGTGATCGACTCCTTCCGCGAGCTGGCGAAATCCTGGCCGGGCGACGTGGTTGCGCAGGCGCTGAAGCGCCGCGCCACCATCGCCCGCGCCTGGCGCCAGCTGCTCGCCCGCTTCCCCGTGCTGATGATGCCGACCTCCGGCGAGCTGCCCTTCCGCGACGGGCTCGACCTCGCCGGGCCGGACTCCTTCCGCCGCGTGTGGGATGCGCAGGCGACGCAGATCGCGCTGCCGCTGGTCGGGCTGCCGGGCCTCAATGTCGCGACCGGGTTCGCCGGCCGTGCGCCGCTGGGCGTGCAACTCGTCGCCGCCCCCTTCCGCGAGGATGTGCTGCTCGCCGCCGGCGCCGCGATCGCGCGGGACGATGCGCCGATCATGCCGATCGACCCGCGCGGCGCCGGCTGATCCTCCGCCCCGTTCCGGCTGGCGCAAACCAGCGCTACGCGGAACGCCGGGGCATATCCATATGGATCAATGCGGAGAAGGGCAGACAGTCGCATTCTTCTCCCGTGACCTCGTGGATGAAGGAGGCTCGATCATGAACAGGCTGAAACGGATTGCGGCACCGGCCGCGCTCGCCGCCCTGCCGGGCCTCGCCTTCGCGCAGGGCGGGGCGGGACCTGGCGGGTTCGGCTACGGACCGGGCATGATGTGGTGGGATGATGGGTGGACGACGATGTTTCTCGGACCTTTCTTCATGATCCTCGTTCTCGCCGTGATCGTCATGGTGGCGGTGGCGCTGCTGCGCTCCGCCGGCACGTTCACCCACGGGCCGACGCATCCGCCGCAGCGGACGGCGCTCGATATCCTGAAGGAGCGCTTCGCGCGCGGCGAGATCGACGCTGCCGAGTTCGAGTCCCGGCGGCGCACGCTGGGGGATTGATCCCCCTGGCGTCGCCGGAGGCCCGCGCCGTTACAGGATGAAGCGGCCGAGATCGCCGCGCGCGGCGAGCGGGGCGACCTTGTCGTTGACCAGGGCGGCGTCGACCGTCACGGTCTCGCCGGCGCGGTCGGTCGCGGCGAAGCTGATCTCCTCGAGCAGCCGCTCCAGCACCGTGGCCAACCGACGCGCGCCGATATTCTCGACCCGGTCGTTGATGTCGGCCGCCAGCGCCGCCACGGCATCGACCGCGTCGTCGGTGAAGTGCAGGTCGACATTCTCGGTCTTCATCAGCGCGACATACTGCTTGAGCAGGGAATGTTCCGGCTCGGTCAGGATGCGGCGGAAATCCTCGCGCGAGAGCGAGGCGAGCTCGACGCGGATCGGCAGCCGCCCCTGCAGTTCCGGCAGCAGGTCCGACGGCTTGGCGACGTGGAAGGCGCCGG
>JAJZFF010000241.1 GCA_021805485.1 Pseudomonadota bacterium | reverse complement strand
CATGCTGCGAGCCGCCATGTCGGCCCGATGCCGGATATGACCTACCGGTTTCCGGACTCCCCTCCGCCGGCGCGCCGGCCCGTCGTCGTCGGCACCGGCCCCTGCGGCCTCTTCGCCGCCCTCATCCTCGCCCAGGCAGGGCTGCGCCCGCTGATCCTGGAACGCGGCAAGGTGGTGCGCGAGCGCACGAAGGATACCTGGGCGCTCTGGCGGCGCGGCGTGCTGACGTCCGAATCCAACGTCCAGTTCGGCGAGGGCGGGGCAGGGACGTTCTCCGACGGCAAGCTCTACAGCCAGATCAGCGATCCCAACCATCTCGGCCGCAAGGTGCTGACCGAATTCGTCGCCGCCGGCGCGCCGGAGGAAATCCTCTACGTTGCGCATCCGCATATCGGCACCTTCCGCCTCGTCGGCATGGTCGAGACCATGCGCGCGACGATCGAGCGGCTCGGCGGGGAATACCGCTTCGGCGCCAGGGTGACCGACCTTGCCATCGACACCACCGGCGCAGCCCGGCAGGTCCGCGGCGTGGTGCTGGACTCCGGCGAGACGATAGAGACCGACCACGTCATTCTCGCCATCGGCCATTCCTCTCGCGACACCTTCACCATGCTGCGCGACCGCGGCGTGCATCTCGACAAGAAGCCCTTCGCCATCGGGTTCCGCATCGAGCATCCGCAATCGATGATCGATCGCGCCCGCTACGGCGATCATGCCGGCCACAAGCTGCTCGGCGCCGCCGACTACAAGCTGGTGCATCACGCGCGGAACGGCCGCAGCGCCTACAGCTTCTGCATGTGCCCCGGCGGCACCGTGGTCGCCGCCACGTCCGAGCCGGGCCGCGTGGTCACCAACGGCATGAGCCAGTATTCGCGCAACGAGCGCAATGCCAATGCCGGGATCGTGGTCGGGATATCGCCGGAGGATTTTCCGGGCGACGTTCTGGCCGGCGTCGAACTGCAGCGCCGCCTCGAAGAAGCGGCCTATGTGGCGGGCGGGTCGAACTACAACGCGCCCGGACAACTGGTCGGTGATTTTCTCGCCGGCCACGCCTCGACGGATTTCGGCGCCGTGATCCCGTCCTACCGCCCCGGCGTCACCCTCACCGATCTCTCGCAGTCACTCCCGGACTACGCCATCGAGGCGATCCGCGAGGCACTGCCGGCATTCGGGCAGAAAATCAAGGGCTTCGATCGCGAGGATGCGGTGCTGACAGGTGTCGAAACCCGCACCTCGGCACCGATCCGCATCACCCGCGGGGCGGATGGGCAGAGCCTGAACACGCGCGGTCTGTTCCCCGCCGGCGAGGGTGCGGGCTATGCCGGTGGCATTCTCTCGGCGGGGGTCGATGGCATCCGCGCCGCCGAGGCGGTTGCCCGAAGCCTCGCTGCCTAGAGCAACATCCGATCAGATGGAGTCATCTGATCGGATAAAGATGCTCTGATAATCAACAAGATAGAGCACGACATCCGATCCGGATGGATCGGAACGTGCTCTAATCGCGGAGCGAAACAATCACCGGCACATGGTCGGAAGGCTGCGGCTTGTCCCGCTCCTCGCGTGCGACGCGCACCGTGTCGAGCCGCTCCGCCACGCGCGGCGAGAGCAACGCATGGTCGATCCGCAGCCCCCGGTCGCGCTGCCAGGCGCCGGCCTGATAGTCCCAGAACGTATAGAGCGTTTCATCCGGATGGAGCGCCCGCAGCGCATCGGTCAGGCCGAGCCAGATCAGCGCGCGGAACGCCGCCCGGCTTTCCGGCCGCACCAGCGCGTCATCCGCCGGCAGCGCGCCTTTGGCCAGATCCGCATCGGTGGGGCAGACATTGTAATCGCCGGCCAGGATGAAGTCGCGGTCATGCTCCAGCAGCGAGGCGGCATGCCGGCGCAGCTTCTCCATCCAGTCGAGCTTGGCCGCGAAGCCGTCGCCGCCGCCGGAATTGCCGTTCGGCAGGTAGAGATTGCCAACCAGCAGGCCGCCGGCCTCGATCTCGATGAACCGCGCCGCCGCGTCTTCCTCCTCGCCGGGAAGGCGCCGGTGGGTCACCGTCACCGCCCCGCGCGAGAGCACCGCGACGCCGTTATACGCCTTCTGCCCGACGACCTCGGCGCGGTATCCCTCCGCCTCGAAGGCGGCAGCCGGAAACTGGTGAGTCTCGCACTTGATTTCCTGCAGCAGCAGCAGATCGGGCTGCTCGCGCTTGAGAAAATCCGCGATCAGCCCGGCCCGCGTGCGTGCCGAATTGACGTTCCAGGTCGCGATTCGCACGCCGCGCTCAGTCGACCGAGAAGGACGAGCCGCAGCCGCAGGACGAGGTCGCGTTCGGGTTGCCCACGGCGAAATAGGCACCCATCAGCGTGTCCTTGAAATCGAGTTCGGCGCCGTCCAGCAGGTCGAGGCTCGCAGGGTCGACGACCACTTTCGCGCCGCCACGCTCGAACACCACGTCATCGGCCGCCATCTCGCGGGTGAGGTCGAACCTGTATTGAAACCCGTTGCAGCCGCCCGCCAGAACCTCGACCCGCAGGGCCGCGTCGGGGCTTTCCGCCGCCACGATGGCGGCGATCCGCGCCGCCGCCGCCTCACTGATCCGGAACCGGTCCATCGTCTCGCTCATGAGGCTGAATATAAGCGCTCATCCGCCGGATCGCCAGCGTCGCTTGGACAAGCCTGCGCTCTCCTAGTAAGCCGGGGCCATGTCACTCGCCCCCTACGCTGCCCGCGCCGAGGCCTCGCGCGGCCGCCAGCATCCCGAGCCCGAAAGCGCGACCCGTTCCCCCTTCGCGCGCGACCGCGACCGTGTGCTCCATTCGGCCGCCTTCCGCACATTGCAATACAAGACCCAGGTCTTCGTGATTCACGAGGGCGACTTCTACCGCACCCGGCTGACCCACAGCCTCGAAGTGGCGCAGATCGCCCGCAGCATCGCCCGTGGCCTCGGGCTCGACGAGGATCTGACCGAAACCCTCGCCCTCGCGCACGATCTCGGCCACCCGCCCTTCGGCCATGCCGGCGAGGCCGGGCTGAACGATGCGCTCGGCGAGCATGGCGGCTTCGACCACAACGCCCAGAGCCTGCGCACCGTCACCCTGCTGGAACGCCGCTATGCCGGGTTCGACGGGCTGAACCTCACCTGGGAATCGCTGGAGGGGCTGGCCAAGCATAACGGCCCGCTGACCGCGCCGCCCG
>JAJZFF010000004.1 GCA_021805485.1 Pseudomonadota bacterium | reverse complement strand
CCTTGCCGATGCCGAGGCGCTGCTGGGCGAGATGGCGGCTGCCGTGGCGGCGGGGGATGTGCAGCAGTTTCGCTCGGAAGCCCACGCGCTCAGGAGCTGTGCCGCGAATATCGGCGCCAAGGCGCTGTTCGAGCTCTGCCTCGGATGGCGCATGATCCGCGCGCAGGAACTCGCGTCCGACGGAGCCGAACACATGCGCCGGCTGCGGGCCGAGTTCGAGCGCATCCGCGCCGCGCTGCTGCGGCATCGGGCCGGGCTGCAGGTGGTGGGCGGCCAGCGCTGAGATCGGCCGCTCGCCGCCCCGGCTTCAGCCCGATGGTGCCTCCAGGGCCGCGGCCAGGCGCGCGAAGCCGTCGGCGAACGCGGCGCGCTCACCGATTGCCTGGCCGAGCAGCGCGTCGATCCCAGGGGCGACGCGGATCGCTTCGTCCACCGCCTTGTCCCCGCCCGCGCGATAGGCGCCGAGGCGGACGAGATCGGCGACCTCCTCGTTCAGCGCGAGGATGGCCCGTGCCCGCCGGATCAGGTCGTTTTCAGCGTCGCTGTTGCAGCCGGGCATGGTTCGCGACAGCGAGCGCAGCACGTCGATGGCCGGGTAGCGGCCACGCTCGGCGATGCGGCGGTCGAGCACGACATGGCCGTCCAGGATGCCGCGGACGGCGTCGGCGACCGGCTCATTATGGTCGTCGCCCTCGACCAGAACGGTGAAGATCGCGGAAATATGCCCGGCCGGGCGGCCCGGCGTCTCCTCTCCCGGGCCGGCGCGTTCGAGCAGGCGGGGCAGCTCGGCGAAGACGCTGGGCGGGTAGCCGCGCGTCGCCGGCGGTTCGCCGGCGGAGAGTCCGATCTCACGAAGCGCGAGGCAGAAGCGGGTGACGCTGTCCATCAGCATCAGCACCGACTGGCCGCGGTCGCGAAAATGCTCGGCGACGGCCATCGCCGTGTAGGCCGCCTCACGGCGCATCACCGGCGAGGTGTCGGAGGTCGCGACCACCACCACCGAGCGGGAGAGCCCGGCGGCGCCGAGATCGGACTCAATGAATTCGCGGACCTCGCGCCCCCGCTCGCCGACCAGGGCGATCACGGCGACGTCGCAATCGACATGGCGTGCGAGCATGGCGAGCAGGGTGGACTTGCCGATCCCGGAGCCGGCGAAGAGTCCCAGCCGCTGGCCGCGCCGGCAGGTGACGAAGAGGTTCATCGCCCGCACGCCGAGATCGATGCGCTCGCCGAGCCGCGCCCGGCGTGTCGGGGCGAGCGGCGCGGGGCGGACCAGGCAGGGGCGCGTGCCGGCGGGGAGCGGGCCTTGCCCGTCCAGTGGCTGGCCGAGCGGATCGATGACCCGGCCGAGCCAGCCGTCCGAAACATGCAGGGCGCTGCCATTGCGGGGGCGCGGTGCCGCACTGGCGGGAAGCACGCCGCGGCAGGTCGCCGGGCTGCCCGGGCCGAGACCTTCGAGCGAACCGAACGTCATCACGGTGCCGTTACCGGCACGGAACCCGATCACCTCCCCGGCGACGGCGCCGCCGTCGCGGCGCTCCAGCTGCAAGCGATTGCCGATGGTGACGTGGCTGGCAAGGCCACGGATTTCGGCTGCGAGCCCGGCGACCCCGGTGATGCGGCCGGTCAGCTCGTAGCCGGCAAGTGGCATCACCCCGGCACGCGCCGTGTCGAGTCTCATTTTGATTGTTTGCTGTTTTTTCATGCCTTTGGGATCTTCTCACATGACATGATGCGGGTGAAGTGAATCAGATTGCGCGTTTTGTGCCTTGGCGTCCGGAAAAATGCACCCCAAACGTGAAAATTCTCTGGCGTGATGCACGCATAGGTGGTAGTTTGCTGACATCAAGGCTGGAGGTGTTGAGATGCGCGTTCTGCTTGTCGAGGATGATCTCACGGTTTCTCGGTCAGTCTCATTACTGCTTCGTTCGAACGGCGCCGTAGTGGATCAGGTGGACACCGGTGAGGAAGCGCTGGATCTTGTCCGCCATTATGATTACGACATCGTGCTGCTCGACCTCGCCCTCCCGGATATCGAGGGGTTCGAGGTCGTTCGCCGGATGCGGGCCGCGCGCATCGAGACGCCGGTTCTGATTCTGTCCGGCACGTCGCGCCCGCAGGCCAAGGTCAAGGGCTTCGGCCTCGGCGCCGACGATTTCCTCTCCAAGCCCTTCGACAAGGCCGAACTGACCGCCCGCATCCAGGCGATCATCCGCCGCAGCAAGGGCTTCAGCCATTCGGAGATCCGCGTCGGCAAGCTGGTGCTCAATCTGGACAGCCGCAACGCGACCGTCGACGACCAGCGCATCCATCTGACCAGCAAGGAATACTCGATCCTCGAGCTGCTCGTGCTGCGCCGCGGCTTCGTTCTCACGAAGGAGGCGTTCCTCAACCATCTCTATGGCGGGATCGACGAGCCCGAGATCAAGATCATCGACGTGTTCATCTGCAAGCTGCGCAAGAAGATGGCGCAGGCCGGGGTCGGCAACATGATCGCGACCGTCTGGGGCCGCGGCTACATGCTGCGCGACCCGGCCGAGAGCCTGCACGTCCCCGCCGAGCGCATCGACGAACCCATGCTCGCCGCCGCCGGCGCCTGACGGGTGGCATCGCCCGGCCCCGGTCCCGCTGCCGCGCATGGCGGGATCGGGCCGAGGCGCGGTTGGAGGCGCCTGACAGACTCTAGGCGCGCTCGATGAGTTCGATCTTGTAGCCGTCCGGATCTTCGATGAAGGCGATGATCGTCGAGCCGAACTTCACCGGGCCGGGTTCCCGCACGATGGCGACGCCCTCGGCGCGCAGCCTCGCGCAGGTCGCCGCGACGTCGCGGACGCCGATGGCGAGATGGCCGAACGCCGTGCCAGGCTCGTAGCCGTCATCCTTGCCCCAGTTGTAGGTCAGCTCGAGCACGGTGTGGGTTTCCTCCGGCCCGTAGCCGAGGAAGGCCAGTGTGTATTTTCCCTCCGGCACCTCGCGGCGGCGCAGCTCCTTCATGCCGAGGAGCCGCGTGTAGAAATCGATGCTGGCCTCCAGCCGCTTCACGCGCAGCATGGTGTGCAGGTAGCGTCCGGTCTCGGCGGTCATCCGCGTGCTCCTTTCTGGTTTGATGGGCTCGGTTCGATGGGCTCCGGCCCGACCCCGAGCAGGAACAGCCCGGCTGCCTCGGCCGTGGCGATCATCGCCGCCCGGTCGGCAAGCAGCGTCCCGCCAGCCTCGAACGCGATGCCACGCAGACCCGCCACACGTGCCGCCCGGACCGACTCGACGCCGAGCGTCGGCAGATCGGCGCGGCGATCTTGTCCCGGCTTGACGAGTTTGACCAGAACCCCGCCCGGGCCCGGCCGGGCCAGAGCGCCGCAGCGGGCCAGCATCGCATCGGTGCCTTCGATGGCTTCCACCGCCAGCACGATGCCCTGCTGGACGACGCAAGCCTGACCGACATCGGCGCTCCCCAGCGCCTGAACCACCTCGCGGCCACGCGCGATATCAGCAAGTGCCTGCGCGTCCGGGCCGATTCTGGTCAGCAATCCGGGCGGTGCCAGCGCCTCGGTGAACACCTCGTGCGCGCCGATGACCCGGAACCCTTCCTCGGCGAGGACGCGGACGATGGCGGCCAGCAGGCCGTCATCACCGCCGAACGCGGCCCGACCGATCCGCGCCAGCAGCCGCGCGCCTTCGGCGTCCGGGCGCAGGTCCAGCAGCGAGGGGCGCCGCACCGGCCCGACGAGGACGATGTCGGTGCATCCGGCCCCGCGCAGCAACTGCAGGATCCGCCCGGCGGCGCCGATGCGGGCGACGGCGTGCGGGTAGGCGGCGAGCACGGCGGGATCGGCGAAGCCATCGAGCCCGACCAGGAACACCTCGTGGCCCGAGGCGACGGCGGCGGCGGCGACGCGCCCCGGCAAGGTCCCTCCGCCGGCGATGATGCCGAGCGCCATGCCGCCTCAAGCCTCGCGCGCCATCACTCCGACAGATCGAGGTCGGAGAGGGTACGGATCAGGCCGCGCTGGCTCGGCGCATCGATGAAGGCGAGCAGTTCGCCCACCAGGGCGTCGGCGCCATATTCGGCCCGCACCCGTGCCAGCCGCTCGGCGAAGACGCTGCCGTCGTCACGGAACAGGCTGCGAAAGGCGGCACGCAGCCGGTTGATCGCGCCGCGCTCGTGCCCGCGGCGCTTCAGCCCGACGAGATTGAGCCCGGCCAGGCGGGCGCGGTTGCCGATCACGCTGCCGAAGGGAATGATATCGCTTTCGACGCCGGACATGCCGCCAACCATGGCGCCGCGGCCGACGCGCACGAATTGATGCAGCGCCGCCGCGCCGCCGATCACCGCCGCCTCGCCGATTTCGACATGGCCGCCCATGACGACATTATTGGCGATGATCACGCGGTCGCCGATGAGGCAATCATGCGCCACATGCACCACCGCCATCAGCAGGCAGTCGGCGCCGACGCGGGTGAGGCCGCTGCCGGTGATGGTGCCGCGATGGATGGTGCAGTGCTCGCGAATCTGCGTTCGCGGCCCGATTTCGGTCCGCGTCGGCTCGCCGCGGTACTTCAGGTCCTGCGGCGGCAGCCCGACCGTGCAGAAGGGCCAGAGCTTCGCCTCCGCGCCGATGCGCGTGTGCCCGTCCACCACGACGTGGGAAATGAGCTCGGCGCCATCGTCGATGACGACATCGGGGCCGATCTGGCACCACGGTCCGATGCGCACGCCGGCCCCGACCGTCGCACCGTTGGCCACGATCGCCCGCGGATGGATCTCGGTCACGACCCTTTCTGGTCCATGATCATGGCGGAATAGGTCGCTTCCGCCACCGCGACCCCGTCGACCCGCGCGACCGCGTGGAATTTCCACACATTGCCGCGGTTGCGCTGCTTCTGCACGTGCACCCGGACCTGGTCGCCCGGCACCACGGGACGACGGAACTTGGCGCCCTCGACGGACATGAAATAGACCAGCTTGCCGGCTGCGTCCGGGCCGAGTGTCTCGACCACCAGGACCGCCGCCGTCTGCGCCATGCTCTCGATGATGAGCACCCCGGGCATCACCGGATGACCGGGGAAGTGGCCCTGGAAGAAAGCCTCGTTCACCGACACGTTCTTGACCCCGACGGCCGAGACATTGGCGACGAGTTCGACGACGCGGTCGATCAGCAGGAACGGGTAGCGGTGGGGGATCGCCTGCATGATGCGCGCGATGTCCGCGACGCCGGAAGATTCCGCCGCTTCGGGCAGCGGCTTGGCGATCGTCCCGCTTGTCTCGGCGGTCCCCATACTTTTTTGTGTCATTGCGTCCATCGAGGCTCAGTCTTGATCGTTGGTCCCGCCGGCCGTGTCGTCCGGCCTCTCGCTCCTGCCCCGAAAGGCTGGCCGTGCCAGCTTTCGCAGCACCGCGACCTGGCGGAAGAACTCCCGGATTGGCTGCGCCGGACTCCCGACGACATCCGCCCCCTCCGCGACATCGGACATCACCCCCGCCTGCGCCCCGATCCGAGCCTTGCGACCGATCCGCAGATGGCCGGCCATTCCCACCTGGCCACCGACAACGACGAAGTCCCCGAGTTCGGTGGAGCCTGAAATGCCAGACTGGGCAACGAGGATGCAGTTCCGACCGATCCGTACGTTGTGCCCGATCTGCACCAGGTTGTCGAGGCGGGATCCGGCGCCGATCACCGTGTCCTGAGCCGAGCCGCGATCGATCGTCGTATTGGCGCCGATCTCCACATCGTCCTCGATGATCACCCGCCCAAGCTGCGGGACCGTGAGGAAGCCCGTTTCGGTGGTGGCGAAGCCGAAGCCGTCCTGGCCGATGCGCGCGCCGGGATAGATGAAGACCCGGGCGCCGATCAGGGCATGGCTGATGCTGGTCAGCGCGCCGACCCGGCCATCGGGCCCGATCACGACGCCATCCCCGACCACCGCTCCCGGTCCGATCCGGCAGCGCGGCCCGATCTCGGCGCCGGCGCCGACCACGGCGAGCGGCCCGATCTCGGCGGTGGGATCGATCACCGCGGCGGGATCGATCACTGCGCTCGGATGGCGCCCGGGGCGAAGCGGCGGCGGCGGGTGGAAGAGCGCTGCGATGCGGGCCCACGCGGCGTATGGCTCCTTGGTCAGGACCGGCGCGCAGCCGGCCGGCACGCGGGGGGCGAGGTCGGGATGGACGATCACCGCACCCGCCTGCGTCGTCTCGAGCAACGGCGCATAGCGCCGATTGTCGAGAAAGCTTACCGCACGGGGGCCGGCCCGCTGCAGGGGGGCGACCGAATCGAACTCGGTCTCAGCCTGGGCGCCCTCGGCCAGCGTCGCCCCCGCGGCCGCCGCCAGCGCCGCGAGACGGTGCGGCCCGGTGCGGGCGAAGAACCTTGGGTCACCGGCGATAGGGTCGGCCGCCATCGGTCCGATCAGGGCTTCGGGTTCGCCGGGGCCGCCGGGACCGGCGCCGCCGCCGGCTTGGGTTCCGAGTTGGACGCCGCCGGGGTCGCCGGCGCCGGAGTGGCTGCCGCCGGGGCCGCTGCCGCCGGCGTCGCCGCGGCAGCCTTTTCGGCCGCCTGCTTGGCCAGCTCGGCGGTCGGCTCCTGCCCGTCCGGCGGGATCACGACTTTCGGCAGGACGGCGTTGATCTGCTTGGTCACATCGGCCGTGATATCGAGCTCATTGATGTTGAGCGCGACCTGTGCGCGGTGCAGCACCAGGTTCATGCCATGGGCCTCGGCAACCTGGCGGATCACCGAGACCAGGGTCCGCTCGATCTGCGCCAGCGAGTACTGGGCGCTATCCTGGATGATCTTGCCGCGCTCGCGGAAAGTACGCTGGGCGGTGGTGATGCGCTCCTGCAGCTGGCGTTCGCGGGTGCGGATCTGCTCCGGGCTCAGCTTGGCGCGCTCGTTGACCAGCGACTCCTGCATGTCGCGCCAGGCCGCCTGCTCCTTCTGCGCGTCCTGGTTGAGCTTGTCCCGGCGTTGGCCGAAGACCCGCTCGATTTCCTGCGCCGCGGTGGAGCTGCGCATGACATCCGGCACGGCGAGCACGCCGACCACCACGGCCGGCGGCGGCGCCACCTTGGCCATCGGCGGCAGGGTCGGCGGCGGCGGCAAGGGCACTTGCGGCGGCGGCTGCTGCGCCGCCTCGGCGCCCGGCGCCGCGCCCGGGACCTGGCCGGCGGGGAGCGCGGGCGGGCCTGCGGGTGCGGCCAGGCCCGTCGGCTTGGCCGCGCGCGGTGCTGCGGCCCCGGGCTGCTGGCCCTGGCCGGGCATGAACCAGTCCTCGGCCATGGCCGGTGAGGCCGCAAACAGGATCAGGCCCACAAGGGCGGGAAGGCGGGCGGCAGCCGGAAAGATGCGCACTTAGAACCTCGTGCCAAAGCCGATGCGGAAAATCTCGGTCTGATCGTAGTTCCTTTTGACGATCGGGTCGGCGATGTCCAGGTTGATCAGGCCGAACGGGCTGTTCCAGGTGATGCCGAAGCCGGCGCCGACGCGGATCGAGCCATCGTTGGCGTAGAGCTGGCCATTGTTGCGGTAAAGCGGATTGCCGCGGACCTCTTGCAGGCCCTGCAAGCTGCCGAGATCGGCGAACACCCGCCCCGAGACGCCGAGATCCGGCGGCACCGGCAGCGGGAAGCGCAGTTCGGTCGATTGCGTCCACATCAGGTTGCCGCCAAGGCTGTCACCGGTGAAGGGATCGTGCGGGCCGACGCCGCCATCGAGAAAGCCACGCAGATTATAGCCGCCGAGGAAGAACCGGTCGACGATGTAGGACTGGCCGCTCTGCGCCAGATAGGCGCCACTGCCGGAGATGGCGATGCCCCAGTCGCTGTTGCCGGTCAAGCGGTCGAGCGGGATCAGGTACTGGCCGTCGAGCGAGAAGCGCTCGAAATTGGCGTTGCCGCCGAGCCCGGCATAATCGGTGCCGAGACGGGTGACGAAGCCGGTATGCGGGTTCGTCGCGCTGTCGCGATAGTCGAGCGTGATCACCTGGCCGATCTGCGACAATGTCGAGATGAAGTTCTGGTTCTGGATATAGCTGCTGGCATAGCTCGCGACATTGTAGATCTGGCGCTCGGCGAGCTGGTAGCTCCAGGACTGGCGCAGATGGTTGGAGATCTGATAGCCGACGGTTTCGCTGAAGCCGACGCGGCGCTCGTTGAAGGCGGCGATGAAGTAGTCGTTCAGGTTCGAATAGAAAAGATCACTGCTCGAGACCAGGTTGCGGTCGAACAGGTACGGGTTGGTGAAGTTCAGGTCCACCGACGTTTCGTAGAGTGCGATCACCCCGGTGATGCCGGCATCGTTGCCGCTGCCGAGAATGTTCTTTTCGGTCAGACCGAGATTGAGCAGCGGGCCGATGTCGGTCGAGTAGCCGCCGCCGAGCTGGAACTGGCCTGTCGCCTTGTCCTCGACGACGGCGTTCACCACCGAGCGGTCCGGCGCCGAGCCGGGCGAGGTGGTGATGTCCACCTTGCCGAAATAGCCGAGATCCTGGAGCGCCTGCTTGGTGCTCTTGATCTGGTCCTGATTGAGCGGATCGCCCTCGGCGAAGGCGAATTGCCGCCGCACGACGCGGTCCTGCGTGCGCGTGTTGCCGGTGATGTCGATCCGCTCGACATAGATCCGCGGTCCGTGCGCGACGACGAAGCGCAGATCGATGAGCTTCTTGGCGGCGTTGCGCTTGATCTCCGGCTTGACATCCACGAACGTCAAGCCGCGATCCATCGCATCCTTCTTGATCGCTTCGATCGAACTCTCGATCAGATCGCCGTTGTAGACGTCGCCCGAACGGATCTTGACGCTGTCGCGCAGTGTCTTGCCCTCGAGCGAGCGGATCTCGGAATCGATCGTGATGCTTCCGACGTGGTAGCGCTCGCCCTCGGAGAGGGTGAAGGTGAGAAAGAACGAACGTCGGTCGGGTGACAGCTCGGCGTTGGCCGAGATCACCTTGAAGTCGGCATAGCCGTTGCGAAGGTAGAACCGGCGCAGCTGCTCCTTGTCGTAGGCGACGCGCGCGGGATCGTAGCTGTCGCTGCTGGTGAGAAAATTCCACCACACTTCCTGCCGGCTCGTGATCACGTCGCGCAGTGCGCTTTCGCTGAACACGTGGTTGCCGACGAAGGCGATGCGGCTGATCAGTGTGTGTTCACCCTCCTTGATGTTGAACACCACATTGACGCGGTTGTCCGCCAGGCGGATCACCTTGGGGGTGATGCTCGCGCCGAAATAGCCGTGGTGCGCATAGACATCGAGCAGATGCTGGCGGTCGGTCTCGGCCTGGGCGGCGGTGTAGACGGCGCGGGCACGCAGCTGCGTTTCCTTGGCCAGATCGTCATCGGAAATCTCGCTGTTGCCCTCGAAGGCGACACGGTCGACGATCGGGTTCTCGGTCACCTGCACCACCAGGTTCTGGCCGTCCCGCTTGAGCGAGACGTCGGAGAACAACCCGGTCGCGTAGAGCGCCTTCAGGCTGCGATCCATCAGCCCCTCGCTGAAGGCATCGCCGGGGCGCAGCAGCATGTAGGACTCGATCGTCCCGGCCTCGATCCGCTTGTTGCCTTCGACGCGGACCGATTCGATGACATCGGCGGGATTGACCGGCGCGACCCGTTCCGGCGCGGCCCGTTCGGGCGCGCGCACCGGGGCGGCCTTGGCTGGTGTCGGCGCTGCGGCGGGGGGCGGCGGCGCGGGGGCTGGTGCCGGCTCCGGCCCGAGATTAGGCGGGCCGGACGGCTCCGGGCCGGGCTGCTGGCCAGACGCCACCTCGGCCACCGCGACCAGGCAGGCCAGCCCAATCATCGCACCACGCAGACGCGCCAAAGACCTTCTCCCACCTCAACCCTGCCGGCCCGAAGCCCGGGCCCATCCCGCACCCGGTCGCTCGCTCACCCGGTCGCTCGCTCACCCGATCAGTCCGGCGATCCAGCGGAACAGCCCGAAATGGCTGAGATCGTTCCATGTTGCAAACACGAACACCCCAACCAGGACGGCAAATCCGGCGCGCAGCCCGATTTCCTGTGCGCGGGCTGGAATCGGCCGTCCCAGCAAGACCTCGGCCAGATAGAACAGGAGATGCCCGCCGTCCAGGACCGGAACCGGAAAGAGATTGATCAGGCCGAGATTGACCGAGAGAAGGGCGATGAAGGAGACGAGGCTGGGGACGCCCAGGCGCGCGACCTGGCCCGACAATTCGGCAATGCGGAGCGGCCCGCCGAGATCGTCCGCGCCGCGTTGGCCGCGCAGCATCTGCCAGAGACTGACCGCGGTGTCGCGGGCGATCTGCCAGGTCTCCTCGGTCCCTGCCACCAGGGCGGCGGGCGGCGACAGACGCTCGAGGATGGCGGCGCCGCCGCTGATGCCGAGCAGGCCGATGCGGCTGCCGTTCTGTTCGCGGCTGCCGGTCGTCACCGCCAGCGGAATCTCCTTGCCGTCGCGCTGCACGCTCAGGGCCAGCACGGTGTCCGGGCGTGCCTGGACGATGCGCTGGATGTCCTGGAAGCGGCTGATCTCGGTGCCGTTGATGGCGAGGATGCGGTCCCCAGGGGCGAGACCGCCGCGCGCGGCGGCCGAGTTGGGGGTCACTTCACCGACGACGGGCAAGGCGACCGGTCGGCCGGCGGTGGCGAAGAGGGCGGCGAACAGCACGATGGCGAGCAGGAAGTTCGCCACCGGCCCGGCGGCGACGACGATGGCGCGCGACAGCACCGGCTTGTCGTGGAAGGTGCGGCCGGGCCGCAGCGGCCCGTCGCTCGGGGCCGGTTCCGTTCCCCCGGCGAGCCCCTGGCCGTGCAGTTTGACGAAGCCGCCGAGCGGCAGCCAGCCGAGCTTCCAGACCGTGCCGCGCCGGTCGGTCCAGCGCGCCAGCGGGTGGCCGAAACCGATGGCGAAGGTCTCGACATGCACGCCACGCCAGCGGGCGGCGAGGTAGTGACCGAGTTCGTGCACGAACACCAGAACCCCGAGCACGATGGCAAACGCGATCGCGGTGCGGGCGGCGTCCGGGAAATGCAGCAGCATGGTCTCCGATCCCCTGGGTGGCGGGCGAGTGTCAGGCGGCGAGTATCAGGCGGCGCGAGCGATGATCTGCGCGGCGGTGCGGCGCGCGGCCTGGTCGAGTGCGATCACCGTGTCCAGATCGTCCAGCGCCGGGGCGCCGAGCCGTGCCAGCACGCGCTCGGCGGTGGCGGCGATATCGAGAAAGCCGATGCGCCGGGCGAGGAAGGCCTCGACTGCGACCTCGTTGGCGGCGCTCAGGATGGTGGGGCCGCCGCCGCCTGCCTGCAAGGCCTCGCGGGCAAGACGCAAGGCGGGAAAGCGCACCGCATCCGGCGGCGCGAAGTCGAGCCGCCCGAGCTGCGCCAGGTCGAGCCGCGGCGCCACCGTCGTCATCCGCTCCGGCCAGGCCAGGGTGTGGGCGATCGGCACACGCATATCCGGCGAGCCGAGTTGCGCCAGCACGCTGCCGTCGCGGTAGCAGACCATGCCATGGATCACCGATTGCGGATGGACCAGGATGTCCACCTGCTCCGGCGCCAGCGCGAACAGGCGCACCGCCTCGATCAGCTCCAGGCCCTTGTTCATCAGCGTCGCTGAATCGATGCTGATCTTGGCGCCCATCGACCAGACCGGATGGCGCAGCGCGGCCTCGGGCGTTGCCGCCGCCATCTCCTCGAGACTGGCGTTCCTGAACGGGCCGCCAGACGCGGTCAGGATGATCCGTTCCACTGCGTCGCGGTTGCCGTCGGCGAGGGACTGGAAAATGGCGTTGTGCTCGGAGTCGACCGGCAGCAACTGGGCGCCGGCCGCCTGCACGGCGCGCAGCATCACCTCCCCGGCGGAGACCAGCGCCTCCTTGTTGGCCAGGGCGACGGCGCGGCCGCGGCGGATCGCGGCCAGCGTTGCCGGCAGCCCGGCCGCCCCGGTGATGGCGGCCATGGTCCAGTCCGCGTCCATCGCCGCCGCCGCCACCACGGCGTCGGGTCCGGCGGCGCAGGCGATGCCGCTGCCCGCGAGCGCGTCCCGCAGGGCGGGATAGGCGCCCTCATCGTTGACCACGGCCAGCTCGGCGCCGAGGGCGCGGGCCTGCTCGGCGAGCAGCGCGGCGTTGCGCCCCCCCACCAGGGCCCGGACGCGAAACCGCTCCGGCGCGTGCAGCAGGGAAACGGTCTGGGTGCCGACGCTGCCGGTACTGCCCAGCACGGTGACGCTTCTCAACTCCACAGCAAGGCTCCCCGGCCGGTCCAGAGTGATAGCAAGGCGGCCACCGGCGCGGCCGCCAGCAGCGCGTCCAGCCGATCGAGCAGGCCGCCATGGCCGGGGATCAGCCAGCCCGAGTCCTTCACCCCGACATGACGTTTGATGGCACTTTCGAGAAGATCGCCAGCCTGCGCCACGAGCCCGAGCCCGCCGGCGATCACCGCCGCGTGCGGCAGCGAGGCGCTGGCCGCCGGCAGCGCGGTGCGCGCAAAGCCGGCAAAGGCGAGCCCGAACAGGCAGGTGATGGCCAGCCCGCCGAGCGCGCCGGCCCAGGTCTTGCCCGGCGAGATCGCGGGCGCCAGCTTTGGCCCGCCGATCGCACGTCCGGCGACATAGGCGCCGCTGTCGCTGGCCCAGACCAGCAACACCAGGAACAGCGTGTTCGCCCGCCCGATCGACCCCGCGGCGCCTGGATCGCTACGCAGCCAGAGCAGGGCCAGCATCGCCAGTCCGATATAGAACGCGCCGGCGGCCAGGCGCAGCGCGTGGGCGCTCGGGCGCGCGAACCACCAGGCCAGCGCCCCGCCCGAGCCGAGCAGCCCGAACGCCAGCCCCTGATGCTCCACTGCCCCTTCCAGCGTGGCCAAGACCAGTCCGCCCACCAGCGCCAGCGCCGCGGCACTGGAGGGACGCTGGCCGGCGAGCACGGCCCATTCGGCGCCGAGCCCCACGGCGCCGAGGCCGATGAGCAGGATCCAGGGGACCGCGCCGAACCACAGGCAGAGCAGCGCCGTCGGGCCGAGAATGGCCGCCGAGAGGAGGCGCAGGCCGAGTTCTGGCAGGACCGGCCTCGCGCCGCTCGGGGACTCAGACGGGCCGGGCGCCAAAACGCCGCTCCCGCCGCGCATAGTCGGCCAGCGCCTCGGCGAAATGCTGGGCGCCGAAATCCGGCCAGAGCACGTCGAGGAAGACCAGTTCCGCATAGGCCGCCTGCCACAGCAGGAAATTCGACAGCCGGCGCTCGCCACTGGTGCGCAGAATGAGATCCGGGTCCGGGGTGCCGGCGGTGAAGAGCTTGTCGGCGAAGCCGGCCTCGTCGAGCCCGGCCGGGTCCAGCGTGCCGGCCAGCGCCGCCTCCGCGACGCGGCGTGCGGCGGCGACGATCTCGCTGCGACCGCCATAGGAGAGCGCGACCGTCACGTTGAGCCGCACATTGCCGGCGGTGAGGCGTTCGGCGTCGACGAAGGCGGCCTGGATGTCGACGGC
>JAJZFF010000667.1 GCA_021805485.1 Pseudomonadota bacterium | reverse complement strand
CTTCGCCCTGGTCGACGGCATCGGCCATCTCGGCGGCGGCGTCGGCATGATCGCGATCGCCCCGCTCATCCCGCGGCTCGGCGTCATGGCGGCGTTCCTGCTGATCGGCGGCTTCCTCGCGCTGGCGGCGCTGGTCGCGCAGTTCGGCATCAGCACCCGCGCCCGCCGGCTCGACGACATCTCGCCCTGACCTCGCGCCCCGAAATCCCGCCCCGAAATCCGGCGCGGACCAGCGGCGGAAGCCGGATCGCGCGACCGGCCCGCCCGCCGCGCCGCGCCGGCGCATCCGCGCCGAATCCGCTTGCCGCCGCCGCCGATCCGTGATCCCATCGCCCGATGAACGACACCCCGCCCACCATCATGCACGATCTCGGCGGCGCGCCGCGCTTCATGTGCGAACCGGTCGACGTCTCGCCCCACGCGCTCACCGATTTCGACCGCGAGGTCGACGCCATCCGCCAGATCCTCGGCCAGAAGAAGGTCATGTCGGTCGACGAGCTGCGCCGCGGCATCGAGAGCCTGCCCGAGGCGCAGTATTTCGGCCTCGGCTATTACGAGCGCTGGCTCCGCTCGATCTGCGCGATCCTGCTGGAAAAGCGGGTGATCGCCGAAGCCGAGCTCGATGCCGCGCTTGAAGCCGCGGCGCGGGACGCAGGATGCTGAGCGCCGGCACCCCGGTCCGCGTCCGGCTCGACTGGCCGGAGACGCGCGGGCGCTGCCACATCCGCACGCCGCATTACGTGCGCGGCCGCCCCGGCGAAATCGTCCGCCATCTCGGCGACTTTCCCAATCCGGAGGATCTCGCCTTCGCCCGCCCGGCGAAGCCGGTCGCACTCTATCACGTCCGCTTCCGCCAGGCCGATCTCTGGCCCGCCGCCGATCCCTGGCCGCATCCGGCCGGCGACGAGATCCTGATCGAGCTCTACGAACACTGGCTGGAGGCCGCATGACCTGGCGCGAGGCGGACAGCGCGACGCTGCTTGCCGGCCTGCGGTCGCTGCTCGCCGCGAAATCCATCGCCTCGGCGGATGAAATCGCCGAGCGCATCCGCATCACCGATGGCGGCGGCCCGGCCCAGGGCGCGCGCATGGTCGCCAAGGCCTGGACCGACCCGGACTACAAGGCGCTGATGCTGGCGGACGGCGCCCGCGCCGCCGAGCTGCTCGACATCCCGATGCGCGGCCTGCCGCCGCTCGGCGTGGTCGAGAACACGCCGGGCATCCACCACCTCGTCGTCTGCACCCTGTGCAGCTGCTACCCCCGCGCGGTGCTCGGCTACCCGCCCTTCTGGTTCAAGTCCGCCGCCTACCGCGCCCGCGCGGTGCGCGACCCGCGCGGGCTGATCGCCGAATGGGGCACCGAACTGCCGGCGGCCACCGCCATCCGCGTCGTCGACAGCACGGCCGATTACCGCTGGATGGTGCTGCCGATGCGCCCCGCCGGCACCGAGGGCTGGTCCGAGGCCGAGCTCGCCGCCATCGTCCGCGAGGGCGACATGATCGGCGTCACCCGCCCCCGCGCCTGACCGCCGCCCGGCCCCGGCTCACCGCGCCTGCATCGCCGGGTGCCGCGGCGGCTCGGCCGGCACCGGCATCGGCATCGGTGAGGTGATCTCCACCTGCGAGACCGGCACCGCCAGCTCCGCCCCGTGCTGCCGCACGATCCGCCCCAGCTCGATCAGCAGCCGCTCCTGGATCGCGAGCGATTCCTTCCACACCACGGTGCGGGTGAAGCACCAGATCATGATCTGCAGCGCGTGGTTGCCGTACTGGTCGAAATACACCATCGCGCCGAGCGACTGGTCGATGTCCGGATGGTTGTCGACATGCGCGCGGCACGCCTCGGTGATCGCCGCCAGCCGGTCGAAATCGGCGTAGCGGATCGAGATCGTGGTGTTGATCTGCCGCGCCTGCATCCGCGGCGGCGTCTGCACGACCGACGAATTGAAGATCTGGTTCGGCACGTAATAGGGCCGGGTGTCGAAGCCGCGCAGCGTGGTGGTCCGCCAGCCGATATGCTCGACCGTGCCGAACACGTTCTGCGCCGGCAGCACGATCCACTCGCCCACCTTGAACGGCCGGTCGAGATAGACCACCAGCGCGCCGAACAGGTTGGCGGTCACACCCTGCGCGGCGAAGCCGACCGCGATGCCGGCCACCCCGCCGAAGGCCAGCAGGCTGGCGATCGAGAAGTTCAGCACCCGCAGGATCATCAGCCCGATCACCGCGACCACGAGGATGCGCGTGATCTTGCCGATGGCGTCCACCAGCATCGGGTCCGGGTTCTCGCCCCGCTTCGACCAGACATGCGCCGGATAGGCGCTCTCGCTGACCGCGACGACGCGCAGCGCCGCCCAGGCGATCGTCAGCAGCATGAACACCTTGAGCACGGCGGGCAGGATGCCGAGCAGCCCGACCAGGTGCAGCGGCGTCGCCACGGCGAGTGCCGCGAAATACGCCGCGAGCGCCCAGACCGCGATCACCACCGGCAGCAGCAGGTGCCCGAGAATGGCGGCGCGGAAGGTGCGGCCGTGCCGGTCCGACCAGCGCACGAGAATCCCGAGCGCCGCCCGCGCCACCGCCGTTCCGGCGATGCCGATCAGCAGCGCGGTCGCGACACCGATGATGGTCGACA
Source organism: Pseudomonadota bacterium (assembly GCA_021805485.1). The sequence goes on along the minus strand of JAJZFF010000667.1, from coordinate 574 downwards.
GATGCGCCGCCCAGAACGATGCCGTTCCTGCCACAACCTTTTGCATGCGTCCTTGTTCCTCCGCTGTTGCGCCCGGCGGGGCGGGCTCCGGGAGCAGCCATGCGCGCCGCGCGGCGGCGGGCGGAAGCCAAGGCGCGTCCCGGGGCCGGGATGGATGTCGATGCCGCCTCGGGCGGCGCGGATGCGGGTTAGGTGGGGGCGGGGTCCGCCGCTGTAAACCCGCGCGGGGCGGAGCAGGCGGGTCTTGCCCACCCCCGCCCGTTCATGTTCTTGTTCCGTTCATGACGATCGCCGCCCGCTTCGCCGCCATCATCGAGGGGCTCTGCCGCGCCGTCGCCGCGCGCGGCGCGAAGGGCGCGTTCGGCCCGGCGTCGCAGCCGCTCGTCATCCTGCTCTGGTCCCGCCTGCGCCGCATGGCCGCGCGTTTCGCCATCCTCGCCGAGGGCGCGCCGAAGCCGCGTCCCCGCGCCCGCCGCGCCGGCCCGCGCAAGCGTGTCCGCGGCCCCGACCTGCCGCGCCGCCGCGCCTGGCTGCTCGCCCCGGTGCCCGAGGCCACCGCCGCCGCGTCCCAGCT
>JAJZFF010000387.1 GCA_021805485.1 Pseudomonadota bacterium | reverse complement strand
CGGGCGGAATTTTTCGCCCTCCTCGCTCGCCGGCGCCAGCACCTGCCAGCCGGCGGCGCGGAGTGTCTCGTAGGGCTGCGAGCCGGGCGCGGCGGCGATCAGCGCGTCCGGCTCGCCGCGGGCATAGATCACGCGCCGCGCCGCGTCCGGGCGGCGGGCGCTGAGGATCGCATCGGCCATGCGCGCCAGTTCCTCCCCACGCGCGGCCCGGCCGAGCGCGGCGCCGAGCCGGCGGAGCACGTCCGGGGCCTGGTCCAACGCGCCGTCGAACAGCAGCACCGGCGCGCCGAAGCCGGCCTCCTGCGCGCGGGCGAGATAGCGCGGGCTGATGGTGCCGTAATCGACGATGAGGTCCGGGTGCGTGGCCTCGATCGCGGCCAGCGCCGCCTTCTCCAGCGGCGGCGACTTGGGCAGCGCCGCGAGGGGGGCGCCGAGCAGCGCCGCGGCGGCGGGGCCGGGCGGGTGCGGCCAGCCGGTCATCATGTCGGGCGCCAGCGCGGCGAGCAACACGGCGGCAGGCGGGCCGGCGGGCATCACGCGAACGATGGTCGCCGGCAGGGTGACATGCCGTCCGGTCGCATCGAGGACCTCGCCGGCGCTGGCCCAAGCCGGGGCGAGCAGCAGGACCAGCAGCAGAAGGAACGGCAATCGTCGCAGTTCAGAGGGCACATCAGGGCTCCGCTATGCGTTCTCAACCATATCGGCTGCGTCGGCCCGCGGCAATCAGTCCGCCGTTCCCCGCCCGGCGAGCTCGGCGCCGGCGTCGCGCCCGAGCAGCAGCGCGCAAGGCGCCGCCAGCGCCGAGGCGGCCCCGACCAGCAGGAAGGCGAGGCTGAAATCCGCCGGCCCGGGCAGCGCGTGGCCGTAGACGCGCCTTCCCAGCTCCAGCCCGGCCGCGCCGAGGGCGATGCCGAGGGTCAGGGAAAGCTGCTGCAGGGTCGAATAGAGGCTGGAGGCCGCGCTCATCCGCGCCCGCGGGATGTTGGCGAAGGCGATCGAATTGTAGGCGGTGAACTGCAGCGAGCGCACCAGGCCGCCGACCAGCAGCACGGCATAGATCCCGGCCAGCGGCCAGGCCGGACGGAACGCGGCGCAGGCGGCGAGCAGCACGGCGGAGAGCGCGCCATTCCACAGCAGCGTGGCGCGAAAGCCGATCCAGCGCAGCAGCGTCTGCGTCGCCGGCTTCATGACCAGCGCGCCGGCGGCGGCGGCGAAGGTGATCATGCCGCTCTTCGAGGCGGAATCACCGAAGCCGAGCTGCATCTGCAGCGGCAGCAGGAACGGCACGGCGCCGACGCCGAGCCGGAACAGCGTGCCGGCCAGTACCGAGACGCCGAAGGTGGGGATGGCGAGCAGGCCCAGCTCCAGCACCGGCCGCGGATGGCGCCGGGCGTGGCGCACATAGAGCGCGCCGGCGAGGAGGCCGACCCCGACCGTCGCGGCCAGCGCCGTCGGCCCGAGCAGGCCGCGCCCGCCCAGCTCCAGCCCGCCCATCAGCGCCACCAGGGCCAGCGCGCTGAGCACCAGGCCGGTGCCATCGAACGGGTCCGGGCGCGGCTCGCGCACCTCGACGATGTAGCGGCTGACCAGCACGACACCGAGCAGGCCGATGGGTACGTTGATGTAGAAAATCCAGCGCCAGTGCCAGTAGCTGACGATGAAGCCGCCGAGCGGCGGGCCGAGGATCGGGCCGATCAGCGCCGGCATGGTCAGCCAGGCCATGGCGGCGACGAGTTCGGACTTGGCGACACTGCGCAGCAGCAGGAGCCGCCCGACCGGGACCATCATCGCGCCGCCGAGCCCCTGGAGGATGCGCGCGGCGACCAGCGCACCGAGCGTCTGCGCGGCGCCGCACAGCACCGAGCCCAAGGTGAAAACGATGATGGCGAGGCGGAACACGGTGCGGGCGCCGAACCGGTCGGCCATCCAGCCGCTGGCCGGGATGAACACCGCGAGGCTGAGCAGATAGGAGGTCAGCGCCACGCTCATCCGCACCGGATCTGCGCCGTAGGCGTGCGCCATCACCGGCAGCGCGGTGGCGAGAACGGTCGAATCGAGGTTCTGCATCAGCAGCGCGCAGGCGACGATGAGCGCCGTCAGCCGCGGGCTGGCGGCGATACGGGGCGGAGCGAGGCTGGCCGCTTCGGTGAGGGGAGGGGGCATCGGCGCGAGCATCGCCCCGGCGGGCCGCGGAGGAAAGAGGCACATTGACGCCGCCGGCATGCCTGCGCAGTCTGGCTAGACGTAGCGTAGGGAGGGGCAGGATGGCCATCGGCAGGCTCGACCACTACACGATCCGCACCGGCGATCTCGCCGCCACGCGCCGTTTCTACACCGACGTGATGGGCTTCAGCATCGGGCCGCGCCCGGCATTTCCCTTTCCCGGCGCCTGGCTCTACCAGGATGGCGCGCCGCTCGTGCACGTCATCGAAGATGCCGGCGCGGGCGCCGGTGCGGCGATGACGGGGCGGATCGACCATATCGCCTTCACCGCCACCGACCTTGCCGATGTGCGCGCCCGTCTCGCCGCGCTCGGCATCCGCTTCGACCAGCGGACGGTGCCGGACCAGGCGGTGCATCAGGTTTTCCTCACCGATCCCAACGGCATCCGGCTCGAGCTGAATTTTCCCGCCGCCGAGGCCACGGGCTGAGCCCTCAGCCCGGCTTCGGTTCCGCCGCCTCCATTGCCCGCAACTCCTCCATCGCCAGCATACTGTGCGCATAGGCGGCGCCGGCGCGCATCTCGGTGGCGACCCAGATCGCCTCCATCATTTCCTGCTCGCTCGCGCCATGGCGCTTGGCCGCGCGGGTGTGGGCGCGGATGCAGTATGGGCACTGGGTCACGTGCGAGACGGCGAGCGCGATGAGCTGCTTCATCTTCACCGGCAACGCGCCCTCGGCGAAGACGGTGCGGCTGAAATCGTCGAACGCCGCCAGCATCTCGGGCGCCAGCGCCTTGCGCCGCGCGGCGAGCTCACGTGTCGGGGTGGGATAGAGCGGTTCGGACATCGCGGTCCTCCTCGGTCTCGTTCGGGGTTGCGGACCGATCCGTTCTGCGCCGGCGTTCGCCCCGCCGGCAAGCACCGCCGCGCTACGCGTCCGTGAAGCGCGGGAACAGCAGGTTGTTCTCCAGATGCACGTGCTCGGTGAGGTCCTCGGCGAATTTCGCCAGCCCGGCATAGAGCGCGCGCCAGCTGTTGCACGCCTCCGCGGGC
>JAJZFF010000493.1 GCA_021805485.1 Pseudomonadota bacterium | reverse complement strand
GCGGGCGAACAGCGCCTCGAACAGCCGGGCCAGGATCATCGCATCGCCGATGTCGTGGACCTGGAATTCGTCGAAGCAGAGCAGCGCCGATTCGCCGGCGATGATGTCGGCGAGCGAGAGCACCGCGTCGGCATCGGGCCGCTCGGCGCGCAGCCTGTGCAGCCTTGCATGGGCCTGCTGCATGAATTCGTGAAAATGCACCCGCCGCTTGCGCGGCACCTCGGCGGCGGCGAAGAACAGGTCCATCAGCATGGACTTGCCGCGGCCGACCTCGCCGACGAGATAGAGGCCCGAGGGATAGTCCTCCGGCACCTCGTCCACCCGCTTCTTGTTGAGCAGCCGGCCGAGCCAGCCATTGGGCGGCGCCTTCGGCTGCGGATCGTAGTCGCGCAGCCGGCCCCACAGCTCGTGCAGGCGCTCCGCCGCCCGGCGCTGGACCGGGTCCGGCAGGATGGTGCCGGCGTCGATCCGCGTCCGGTAGGCGGACATCACGCCACCGTCGGACCGTTCAGGTGCCTTCATCAGCATGAGCAGCGCCGGTAGCGCACTCCATGCGGCGGCGCAACATCCGGCCCTCGCTCAGGCCGGCACAAGCGCCTGCAGGCCGAAGGCAATGATTCCGAAAACCACCACGCTCGCGCCATAAATGATCACGAACCACGCAAGCTTGCGCAATTTTTCATGGTTGCGCAGGGTGCGGTCCAGCCACGCGTCGAAATTCGCCAATACCATGCCGATCCCTTTCCGGACTGCCGCCAGGGCGGGCCGGTCGCGGCTTTCCGTCCTGGCTGGTTGCGAATTGGGACGATCATCCGGCGGCGCAACCCCGTGCCGGCGCAGGCCTGCGCGGCGCCCCGTGTTGCCCGGCCGCGCGAAGGCGGTTATCCCCTTGGCGACCTGCCGCAATCACAGTCACGAGGATGGCGAATTTGTCGATCATGCGCCGCACCGCCCCGCTCGCCGCCGCACTCCTGCTCGCCGGATGCGGCCTGTCGAACGACCTTGTCGGCGGTGGCGGCACCGCCCGGCTGGGCGAGCCGCGGCCGCAGGCGCCGGTGGCCGGCTTCGCCGTGACCCCGGTTCCCGAGGCGACCGTCGCCGCGCACGAGATCCTGCAGAAGGGCGGCAACGCGGTGGATGCCGCCGTAGCGGCCGGCTTCGCGCTCGGCGTCACGCTGCCCTCGCGCGCGGGGCTCGGCGGCGGCGCGGTCTGCCTGATCGACATGCCGCATGACGAGGGCGGCAAGGGGCGTCCCGTCGCCCTGCTCTTCCCGCCCGGCGCGCCGCGCGGCAGCCAGGCCGGCGCGTCGCGCCCGGCCGCGGTCCCGCAGATGGTGCGCGGCCTGCTCGCCATGCAGGCGCGCTACGGCGCCCTGCCGCTCGCCACCGACATGGCGCCCGCCGCCGCGATGGCCGGCGGCGGCGTGCCGGTCTCCCGCGCGCTGGCGGCCGACCTTGCCGTGGTGGGCAACGCGCTGCTGGCCGACCCGGCCGCGCGCAACGTGTTCGCCGGGCCGTCCGGCGGCGTGCTGCAGGCCGGCGAAACGCTGCGCCAGCCCGACCTCGCCGCCACCCTCGCGCGGCTGCAGGGCGGAGGCGTATTGAGCTTCTACCAGGGCCATCTCGCCGCCCGGCTGCTTGCCGGCGCGCGTGCGGCCGGCGCCGGGCTGACCGGCGCGGATCTGCGCGCCGTGGCCGCGCGCTACGCCGCCCCCGACATCGTCCACGCCCTCGGCGCCGACATCGCCCTGCCGCCGACGGCCGCCGGGCTCGGCACGCGCGCGGCGATCGAGGCGCTCGCCAGGTCGCCGGACGATCTCGCCGGCGCGGGGCGCGATGCGATCGCCGCCGCCGCCGCCGGCCGGCATGTGCGCGGGTTCGGCGCGCTGCCGGCCTCGGCCGGATTCGCCGTCGCCGATTCGAAGGGCGGCGTGGTCGGCTGCGCGACCACGATGAACAACCTGTTCGGCACCGGGCGCATCGCCACGGGAACCGGCATCCTGCTCGCCGCCTCGCCGCGGCGGGTGACGCCGCCGCTGCTGAGCGTCGCCCTCGCCACCCGCGACGGCGCCTTCCGCGCGGTGACGACAGGCACCGGGCAGGCCGGCGCGCCGCTCGCCGCCGCCGCCGCGATGGCCGATTCGCTGCGCACCGGCCAGGCGATGCCCCGGCCGGTGCCGGCACCGGGCCGCGCCGATGCGATCGCCTGTTCCGGCACGCTGCCGGGCGCGCCGAAATCCTGCGCCGCCGCGGCCGATCCGCGCGGCGCCGGCCTCGCCATCAGTTCGCGCTGAGGCGGCAATGACCCTGAAGACCGGCGCCGGGGCGCGGGTTCCGCCCTTTCTGGTGATGGACGTGATCTCGGCGGCCAACGCGCTCGCCGCCAGCCCGGCGGCGGCGAACCGCCGGGTGATCCGCATGGAGGTCGGCCAGCCCGGCCAGGGCGCGCCGGAGGGCGTGCGCCACGCCGTCGCCGCCGCGATGGCGGGGACCGATCCGCTCGGCTATACCGAGGCGCTGGGCCTGCCCGGCCTGCGGCGGCGGATCGCCGCGCATTATGCCGACTGGTACGGGCTCGACCTGCCGGCCGCGCGCGTCGCGGTGACCGCCGGGGCCTCGGGCGGGTTTCCGCTCGCCTTCCTCGCCGCCTTCGAGCCGGGGGATACGATCGCCCTCGCCGCCCCATGCTATCCGCCCTACCTGAACATCATGACGGCGCTCGGGCTGCGGCCGCTGCTGCTGCCGGCCACCGAGGAAACCGGATTCCAGCCGACAGTGGCGATGATCGCGGCGCTCGACCCGCAGCCGGACGGGCTGCTGATCGCCTCGCCCGCCAACCCGACCGGGGCGATGCTGCACCCCGACGAGCTCGCCGCCCTCGCCCGGCACTGCCATGCGAACGGCATCCGCCTGATCAGCGACGAGATCTATCACGGCCTGACCTATGGCAAGCCGGCGGCCACCGCCGCCGCCTTCAGCCCCTCGGCCATCGTGATCAACTCGTTCTCGAAATATTTCTCGATGACGGGCTGGCGCGTCGGCTGGATGGTGCTGCCGGAGGAGCTGGTGCGGCCGGTGGAGTGCCTGGCGCAGAACATGTTCATCTGCGCGCCGCATGTCGCGCAGCGCGCGGCCGAGGCGGCGTTCGACTGCCACGCCGAGCTTTCGGCGCGGCGCGATGCCTATGCCCGTTCGCGCGCCCTGCTGCTCGACGCCCT
>JAJZFF010000222.1 GCA_021805485.1 Pseudomonadota bacterium | reverse complement strand
CGCGGCTTCCGCCTCGCCACCTACGCGATGTGGTGGATCCGCGCCGCCATCCAGGAATACATCCTGCATTCCTGGTCGCTGGTGAAGATGGGCACGACCGCCGCGCAGAAGAAGCTGTTCTTCAACCTGCGCCGCCTCAAGGGGCAGATGCAGGCCATCGAGGATGGCGACATGCAGCCCGAACAGGTGGAAAAGATCGCCCGCGTGCTCGGCGTTCCCGAGCAGGACGTGGTGAGCATGAACCGCCGGCTGACCGCGCCCGACCACAGCCTCAACGCGCCGATCCGCATGGATGGCGAGGGCGAGTGGCAGGACTGGCTCGTCGACGATGCCGACAGCCAGGAAGAGGCGATCGGCGATCATGAGGAGATGACCGGCCGCCGCGCGCTTCTCGCCACCGCGCTGAAGACGCTGAACGACCGCGAGCGGCACATCCTCATCCAGCGCCGCCTGAAGGACGACCCGACGACGCTCGAGGACCTCTCGCAGCAATACAACATCTCGCGCGAGCGGGTCCGCCAGATCGAGGTGCGCGCCTTCGAGAAGCTGCAGAAGTCGATGAAGGCGCAGGTGGCGGAACAGCGCGCCGAGCAGCGCCAGGCGCTGGCCGATCGCGCCGTCGCCTGATCCATAAAGCGGTTTTCCAGCCCCTGCGCCCGCCCCGGGCGCAGGGTTTTTTCTGCCCGAAGCTCAGGCGGCGACCCGCCAGACCTCGCCGTGCTCCTCCGCCTGCGCCTCGGCGCGCAGCTTGAGCAGATGGGCGAGAACGTTGCGTTCGGCGGCGATCTTCAGCATCGGGTCCTGCTTCGCGTAGAGCCGGGCGGCGATGTCCGTCACCGTCGCCGGTCCGGCGCGCAGCGCCTCCAGAATCGCCGCCTCGCGCCGCTGCCGGTGCGCCAGCATCTCCCGCACCAGCTCGCGCGGCCGCTCCAGCGCCGGGCCATGCCCCGGCAGGTAGAGCACCTCGGTCCGGCCGAGCAGGCGTTCCAGGCTCGCGTAATAGGCCTTCATGTCGCCATCCGGCGGGTTCACGATCGATGACGACCACGACATCACGTGATCGGCGCTGAACAGGATCTCGCCCACCCCCGGCACCTGAAAGGCGAAGGCCAGGTGGTCGCTGGCATGGCCGGGCGTGTGCAGCGCCGTCAGCCCCGCGACGACATCCCCCTCGCCGATCGGCCGGTCCGGCCGGAACATCGCGGTCGCCGGGCGATGGAAGCCGTAGGTCGGCGCGCCGGTGGCCGATTGCAGCCCGGCCGTCGCGCCCAGATGGTCGCGATGCGTGTGCGACAGCACGATGCGCCGGATCGGCACGCCCGCCGCCGCCTCGATCACGTCGCCGACATGGATCGGGTCGTCGGGGCCCGGATCGAGCACGGTCAGCCCGTCCTCGCCCTCGATCAGCCAGGTGTTGGTGCCATGATAGGTCATCACCCCGGGATTGCGGGCCACCACGCGGCGAATGCCGGGCAGCACCTGATGCGGAACGCCGCGGCGCGGCTCCGCCTCGGTCAGGAACGGCACGCGTTCACCGGGCCCGGCGCCCGTCCTCCGGTTTCAACTCTGCGGAAATTGTCCATGCGCCGAGCTTAGACCGGCGCCGCGGCCCTTGACCAGCGCCGCGCCGCCCCCTTGACGCGGCGCGCCACACCCGATGATCTCGCCGCGCACGCCCGCGCCGACAAGGCGGCGGGGTCGGATCATCACACGGGAGGAGACGCGCATGCCGCAACACGATCTGGAAGCGCTCTGGGAAGCGCATTGCCGCTACGAATTCGAGACCCGCGACGTCGATGCCACCATGGCCACGATGGTCGCCGACCCCTATGTCAACCACATCCCGACCATGACCGGCGGCGTCGGCCATGACCACCTCAAGCGCTTCTACAAATACCATTTCATCGGCGCCAACCCGCCGGATACCGAAATGGTGCCGGTCAGCCGCACCGTGGGCGCCAGCAGCATCGTCGACGAGATGATCTTCCGCTTCACCCACACCTCGGAAATCGACTGGATGCTGCCCGGCATCCCGCCGACCGGCCGGCGCGTCGAGATCCCGCTCGTCGCGATCGTCCGGTTCGAGGGCGACAAGCTGGTTCACGAACACATCTACTGGGACCAGGCCTCGGTGCTCGTGCAACTCGGCCTGCTCGACCCGGCGGGGCTGCCGGTCGCCGGCGCCGAGACCGCGCGAAAGGTGCTGGACAAGACGCTGCCGAGCAACACGCTGATGAGGGCCTGGGCCTCCAGCGAGGGCCGCCCGATCTGAGCGGCCCGCCCGGGGCGCCTCAGTGCAGCAGGCGGGAGCCGGAAAGCCGGCCCAGCTGTTCACGCCTGAGCCGCGCGACGATGTGGCACAGATCGCTGAAGCTCTCGATCGCCGCCATGCGGTCGAAGCCGATGACGATGCCGAACTCGTCCTCGGCCTCGACGATCAGGCTCAGCGTCGTGATCGAATCCCAGGCGCGCACCGTGCGTGTCGATGCGCGCGCGATCTCGGTCGGCGCGAGATCGGGAAACAGGCGCGCGAAGATCATCCCGACACGCGCCGAAACATCGTCAGCCTGATCTGCCATTCGCACGTGCATCTCCCTCTCCGATCGCGCCGCAAGCCGGCCGGCGCGATGTGCCAGCCCCCGTCAGCCGCGGGAAGCGGCAGGCCGGCGCCGCGACGTTCACATTCGTTCGCGCCGCCGGCGAACCGCGCCGGCAGGACGTCGATGCCACGAACATGGAAAACTTGAATGTGATGGGCATCATAGCCACCAACCGAAGCGGACCGACGACGTGCCGCGAGCCTGGCCAGCTTGCGCCGGCGGCCCGTCAGAACAGTTCGATCTCCCCCGCGGCGGGCAGCGGCACGACATCCTTGGCGCCGCTGAGCCGCTCGGCCAGGGTGCCCAGCACGACGGCGCGCGCCGCCCGCGAAGGATCGACCAGCCAGGTCTCCGGCAGGCCCCGGCGCAGATGCTCCATGAAGGTGCGCAACCCCTGCAGCCTCTGGGTGAGGATGTCGAGCATCTGGGCTTCCTGCCGGCACAGGCTGCTCTCCGGCGAGGCGACGAGCGCCGGGCTGAGGACCTCCTGCATCCGTTCGGCATAGGCGCCGAGATCGACCAGTTCGGCCTCGATGATCGCGAACAGCTCGTTCATCGTCATGCCGGTCGGAATGTCATTCATCGTCTCGTCCGGGAGGGCGTGGCTGATGTCGGATGCGGCCA
>JAJZFF010000673.1 GCA_021805485.1 Pseudomonadota bacterium | reverse complement strand
GCAGCGGCTCGAACAGGGGCGCCATCTCGCGCTGCGGGTGATGGAGCTCTACATCACCGTGGCCAAGACGCCGCCGGCCCAGCGCGCCACGGCGCTGCGCGAGCTGCGCCTGCCGGCGGGCATCACCGCCCAACTCGACAGCGAGCCGCCGGCGCGGATGCTGGTGAGCCCCTTGCCGGTGCAGCAGCTCGTCCGGCTCAACATGGCCCTCGTGCCGCTGCCGCCGGCGCTGCGTCCCGCGGAGGTCGTGCTGCTCGGCAGCCCGGCGCAGGAGCAGATGATGATCGGGCTGCGCCTGCCCGATGATCCGACCCAGCCCGATGATCCGACCCTGACCAGGCGCCAGTGGCTGAACGTCACCGCCGTCCTGCCCGCGCCGCGGCCCTGGCAGGACCCGGACCTGCTCGCCGCATTCCTGCTGATGAGCGCGGTGGCGGCGGCGCTGACCGGCTGGGCGGTGGTGCGGCTGAGCGCTCCGGTGGCGACGCTCACCGCCGCCGCCGACCGGCTCGGCGAGGATGTGAACGCGGCGCCCCTGCCGGAGGTCGGGCCGAGCGAGGTGACGGCGGCGGCGGCGGCCTTCAACCGCATGGCGGCGCGGCTGCGCCGGTTTGTACAGGATCGCACCCTGCTGCTGGCGGCGATCGGGCATGATCTGCGCACCCCGATCACGCGGCTGCGGCTGCGCGCGGAGTTCGTCGCCGATGACGAGCTGCGGGCCAGGATGCTGGCCGATCTCGATGATCTGGAGGCGCTGGTCACCGCGACTCTGGCCTTCGGGCGGACCGCGACCAGCCGCGAGCCGGCAGCGCCGCTGGATCTCGCCGTGCTCGCCCGCACCCTGCTCGACGAGGCCGCCGACGCGCGCCCGGAATTGGCCGAGCGGCTGGTCTATGACGGTCCCGAGCATCTGACCGTGCGGGCGCGCTCGACGGCGCTCAAGCGCGCGCTCGGCAACCTGGTCGCCAACGCCATCGCCTATGGCGGCAGCGCGCGCATCCGCCTGCTTCCACCCGAGGTCGCCGGGGCGCCGGTGCGCATCGAGATCGAGGATGACGGGCCCGGCCTGCCGCCGGGCGAGACCGAGCAGCTGTTCGACCCGTTCCGCCGCGGTGAGGAGAGCCGCTCGCGCGAGACCGGCGGCGTCGGGCTCGGGTTGACCATCGCGCGCGACATCCTGCGCGCCCATGGCGGTGAGGTGACGCTGGCCAATCGCGGCGAGGGCGGCGCGCGCGCCTCGGTACGCCTGCCGGCATGACCGCGCCGGCCGCCGAAACCTGGCTCAAGGTCCGGCCCGAGGGGCTCTATTGCGTGCCGGGCGATTTCTTCATCGACCCGCTGCGCGCCGTGCCGCGCGCCGTCATCACCCATGCCCACGCCGATCACGCCCGCCCCGGTCACGGCGCGGTCCTGGCCACCGCCGAGACGCTGGCGCTGATGCGGGCGCGGCTCGGGGCCGCCGCGGCGGGGGCGAGCCAGCAGGCCGCGGCACTGGGCGAGCCGCTGACGCTGGGCGGGGTTCGCGTCTGGCTCGCCCCGGCCGGGCACGTGCTCGGCTCGGCGCAGGTGGCGATGGAGTATCGTGGCCGCCGCGTCGCGGTCAGCGGCGACTACAAGCGCGCCGCCGATCCGACCTGCGCCGGCTTCGAGCCGGTGCGCTGCGATGTGTTCGTCACCGAGGCGACCTTCGCCCTGCCGGTCTTCCGCCATCCCAGGGCCGGCGGCGAGATCGCCAGGCTGCTGGCCAGCCTGGCGCTGTTCCCCGGGCGCAGCCACCTCATCGGCTGCTACGCGCTCGGCAAGTGTCAGCGCGTGATCGCGCTGCTGCGTCAGGCGGGCTGGCAGCGGCCGATCTATCTGCACGGGGCCCTGATGGCGCTCTGCCGCCTCTACGAGGCGTTCGGCGTGCCGCTCGGCGACCTGCGGCCGCTCGCCGGCGCCGCCAAGGCCGATCTGGCCGGCGCGATCGTGCTCGCCCCGCCTTCCGCGCAGGCGGATCGCTGGTCCGGCCGGCTCGCGGATCCGGTCACGGCGCTGGCATCGGGCTGGATGCAGGTGCGCGCCCGCGCCCGGGCCCGTGGCGTGGAGCTGCCGCTGGTGATTTCCGATCACGCCGACTGGGACGCGCTGAACGCCACCATCGACGAGACCGGCGCCGAGGAAGTCTGGGTCACGCATGGGGCCGAGGAGGCGCTGGTCCACGCCGCCAGCCGCCGCGGCCTGCGGGCGCGCGCGCTGCGCCTGATCGGCTACGGCGAGGAGGGGGGCGAGGCCGATGGTGCGGCCGATGGCGAGGCCCCGTGAAGCCCTTTGCCGCTCTGCTCGAACGCCTCGCCTTCACCCAGGCCCGCGGCGCCAAGCTCGCCCTGCTGCAACGCTATTTCGCCGCCACGCCGGACCCCGACCGCGGCTTCGGCCTCGCCGCGCTCACCGGCGGGCTGCGGCTGGCGACGGCCAGGCCGGCGCAGATCCGCGCCCTCATCGCCACCCGCACCGATCCCGAATTGTTCGCGCTCGCCTACGACTATGTCGGGGACCTCGCAGAGACGGTGGCGCTGATGTGGCCGGACGGCGACCCCGGCGCCGGACCGCCGGGCCTGGCCGAGGTGATCGGCGCGCTGGAGCGCGCCTCGCGGCCCGAGGTGCCGGCCCGGCTCGCCGCCTGGCTCGACCGCTGCGACGCCTCCGAGCGCCTGGCGCTGCTCAAGCTCATCACCGGCGGGCTGCGCGTCGGCGTCTCGGCACGGCTGGCCAAGGTCGCGCTGGCCGGCCTCGGCGCCGGGCGCGTCAGCGTCGAGGAGATCGAGGAGGTCTGGCACGCGCTGGCGCCGCCCTATGGCGCCCTGTTCGCCTGGCTGGAAGGGCGCGGGGAACGGCCCGACCCGGCCGGGGCGCCGAGCTTCCGCCCGCCGATGCTGGCCCATCCGCTGGAAGCCGAGGATCTCGGCCGACTCGACGTCGCCGCCTACCGCGCCGAGTGGAAATGGGACGGCGTGCGCGTGCAGCTCGCCGCCGGGCCGGGCGGGCGGGCGCTGTTCTCGCGCGGGGCGGAGGACATGTCCGCCGCCTTCCCCGACATCGTCGCGGCGATGGGCTTCGCCGCCGTGCTCGATGGCGAGCTTCTCGTCGTGCGCGAGGGGATGGTGGCGCCGTTCGCCGATCTCCAGCAGCGCCTGAACCGCAAGGCCCCGTCCGCGCGCCTGCTCGCCAGCCATCCGGCTGGCGTG
>JAJZFF010000407.1 GCA_021805485.1 Pseudomonadota bacterium | reverse complement strand
TGGCACTGGCGCGGTCCGGCATCCTGCGCGAGGACGCTTATCGCATCGTCCAGCGCAACGCGATGGCAACCTGGGAGGGGCTAGGGACGCCGGGAGCCAAGGATTTCCGCGCCCACCTCGACGCCGACCCGGACATCGCCGGGCGCATTCCCCCCGCCGTGCTGGACGCAGCGATGAGCCCGGCGGCGCATCTGCGCGAGATCGACCAGATTTTCGTCCGCGTCTTCGGCGAGCCCGGCCCGCCGGTAGCGGCAGGCTGAGCGCAACGGGGGGGCCGATGTGCACCGTCGTCCTGCTGCTGCGCCCGGGGGCCGACTGGCCGGTGCTGATCGCGGCCAACCGTGATGAAATGCTCGACCGGGCGTGGGATCCCCCGGCGGCGCACTGGCCTGATCGCCCCGGGATCGTAGGCGGTCGCGACCGGCTGGCCGGCGGCACCTGGATGGCGCTCAATAGCCAGGGCGTGATGGCGACCGTGCTGAACCGCCAGGGCAGCCTCGGGCCCCGCGCCGATAAGGAAAGCCGCGGCGAACTGCCGCTGATCGCGCTGGCCGAGCCGACCGCCGCCGCCGCCGCCGCGGCGATCGGCGCGCTCGATGCCGGGCGCTGGCGGCGCTTCAACATGGTGCTGGCCGACGGGGAGGACGCTTTCTTCCTGCGCGGCCTCGGCGAGGGTCATCCGCATGTCGAGCGCCTCGCCCCAGGTCTCGCCATGGTCACGGCGCACAACCCCAACGATCAGGACAGCCCCCGCGTCGCCCGCCATCTGCCGCGTTTCGCCGCCGCTTCGCCGCCGCAGCCGCCGGCCGAGTGGGCGAGCTGGACCGCGATTCTGGCCGACCAGTCCGGCCCGCCGGAAAGCCAGCTCACCATTGCCCCCCGCGGCGGGTTCGGCACCGTCTGCGCCGCGCTCCTGGCGCTGCGCCCGGATGGTGCGCCGGTCTGGCTGTTCGCGCCGGGCCCGGCGGACCAGGCCGCATTCGCCTTCGTGGCCCCGCCCGGTGGCCCCGCTGGCGCAAATGGGTAGGGCGTGGTCAAAGCGGCGGGGCATTGCTATACCCAGCGCCGACATTGCCAGAACCCCCGCCCGTCGAGGGCGGCGCCGGATGCGGCCGCTTTCCGCCGTTCCGAGGCCCAAGGAAACCCGCCATGGCCCGCCGCCGACAGCTCTATGAAGGCAAAGCGAAAATTCTGTTCGAGGGCCCCGAGCCGGGAACCCTCGTGCAGTATTTCAAGGACGACGCCACTGCCTTCAACGCTCAGAAGAAGGGCGTCATCACGGGGAAGGGCGTGCTCAACAACCGCATCAGCGAGTATCTGATGCTGCGGCTCGGCGAGATCGGCATCCCGACGCATTTCGTCCGCCGGCTCAATATGCGCGAGCAGCTCGTCCGCGAAGTCGAGATCATCCCGATCGAGGTGGTGATCCGCAACATCGCCGCCGGCTCGCTCTCGACCCGGCTCGGCATCCCCGAGGGCACCAGGCTGCCGCGCTCGATCCTGGAGTATTACTACAAGAACGACGCGCTCAATGACCCGATGGTGGGCGAGGAGCACATTACCGCCTTCGGCTGGGCGCACACCCAGGATATCGACGACATCGTCGCGCTCAGCCTGCGCATCAACGATTTCCTCACCGGCCTCTTCCTCGGCGTCGGCATCTCGCTGGTCGATCTCAAGCTGGAATTCGGCCGGCTGTGGGAGAATGACGAGATGCGCATCGTGCTCGCCGACGAGATCAGCCCGGACAATTGCCGGCTGTGGGACATCAAGACCAACGAGAAAATGGACAAGGACCGCTTCCGGCGCGACCTCGGCAAGGTCGAGGAGGCGTACCAGGAGGTCGCCAAGCGTCTCGGCATCCTGCCCGAGGCGGGGATGCGCGACCTCAAGGGTCCCGAGACGATGCAGTGAGAGGGTAGCCAGCCAGTGAAGGTGACGGTGACGGTGATGCTGAAGGACGGTGTGCTGGACCCCCAGGGCAAGGCGATCGGCCACGCGCTGGCCGGACTTGGCTTCGCCGGCATCGGCGAGGTCCGGGCCGGCAAGGTGATCGAGCTCGATCTGGCGGAGACGGACCCGACGCGGGCGCGCGCCGCGGCGGAGACGATGGCACGCAAGCTCCTGGCCAATACGGTGATCGAACGGTTCGACATCGCGGTGGGCGGGGCGTGATGCGCGCTCTTCTTCCGCTGGCCGTGCTCGCCATGGCCGCGCTCGCCCCGGCGCCCGGACAGGCCGCCTTCATCAAGCGGGATGTGCTGCTTCGCACCTGCGCGACGGGCACGGCCGCTCAGCGCGCCGACTGCGAATCCTACATCGCCGGCGTGACCGATTCGATGCTCGCCGGGGGCGCGGCGGGGCGGACCGTGTGTCTGCCCGAGCGCATCGAGCTGCGCGCGCTGCGGGACGCGGTCGCGGGCTATCTCGAGTCGCACCGCCAGGGCAGCGATGGCCCGGCCGCAGTGGCGGTGCGCGAGGCGCTGCGGGCACTGTTCCCGTGCCCGGCGCGATGAGGGTCGGCATCGTCGTCTTCCCCGGCATCAACCGCGAGCGCGACATGGCCATCGCGCTCGAACGGGCCGCCGGGCATGCGCCGCGGATGATCTGGCACCGCGAAACCGATCTCGCTGGCCTCGACCTCGTCGTCATCCCTGGCGGCTTCAGTTTCGGCGATTATCTGCGCTGCGGGGCCATGGCCGCCCAGTCGCCGGTGATGACCGCGGTGCGCGCCCACGCCACGCGCGGCGGCTATGTGCTCGGCGTCTGCAACGGCTTCCAGATCCTCACCGAGGCCGGGATGCTGCCCGGCGCGCTGCTGCGCAATGCCGGCCTGCGCTTCCTCTCGCGGGACTGCCATCTGCGCGTCGAACGCGCCGACACGGTGTTCACGCGCCACTACCAGCAGGGCGAAGTGTTCCGGGCCCCGATGGCCCATGGCGATGGCAACTACTTCGCCGACGAGGCGACGCTCGACCGGCTGGAGGGCGAAGGCCTGGTCGCGTTCCGCTATGCCACGCCCGCCGGGCAGATCACGCACGCCGCCAACCTGAATGGCAGCGCGCGCGCGATCGCCGGACTCTACAGCCCGAACCTGCGCGTCCTCGGCCTGATGCCGCACCCGGAAAATCTGGTGGACCCACTGCTCGGCGGCGAGGACGGCAAGCCCCTGTTCGCCAGCCTGGCGGAGGCGTTCGTGGCATGAGCGAGATCTCCGCCGAACTCGCCCGACAG
>JAJZFF010000005.1 GCA_021805485.1 Pseudomonadota bacterium | reverse complement strand
GCCGCGCCGGCCCGGATGCCGGGCGCGTCCCGCACGTGACGCCGCGGGCCGGCCTCCGCAACCCCTCGGGCGGCAAAACTCCTGTGCAGGGCGGGGCAGGGCGCGCGGCCCCGCCGCCCCTTGCGGCGCGGCGGCGTATGGCCGACATCAGGGCACCGGCGCCGCGTGCGGGCGCCGCCCCTGCCGGAGGTCGGAACGTGGATTACCTGGGAGCCCTGCGCCTGTTCGGCCGCGCGGTCGAGCTTGGCAGTTTCTCGAAGGCGGCCGAGGCGCAGGGGGCCAAGGTCTCGACCGTCTCGCGCGCCGTCGCCGCGCTCGAGGCGGATCTCGGCGTCGCCCTGTTCCACCGCTCGACCCGCCGCCTGCACCTCACCGAGCCGGGCGAGCAGTTCTATGCCCAGGTGCAGGCCATCCTCCGCAATCTCGACGAGGCGCGCGATTCGGTCGCGGCGATGCAGGCGCGGCCGCAGGGACTGCTGCGGCTCAACCTGCCCGGCGCCTTCGGCCGCCGCCATGTCGTGCCCTTCATTCCCGACTTCCTGAAGCTCTATCCCGGCCTCAGGCTCGAACTCTCCTTCACCGACGTGCGGATGGACCTGCTGGCCAGCGGCGCCGACCTCGCCATCCGCATCGGCCCGCTGATCGACTCGACGCTGATCGCCCGCAAGCTCGCCGGCCACCGCCGCGTCGTCTGCGCGAGCCCGTCCTATCTCGCCGGCGCCCCGCCGCTCGCCGCGCCGCGCGACCTGCTGCGGCACAACGCGCTGATCTACACGCTGCAGCCGACCGACCGCTGGTTCTTCCGCCGCGGCACCGAGGCGGGCGAGCCGGAGGAGGAGGTGCCGATCGCCGGCATCCTCCGCTCGGATGATTCCGAGGCGCTGCTCGACGCGGCACTCGCCGGCGTCGGCATCGCCCTGCTGCCGGTCTGGCTGGTCGGCGAGGATATCGCGCGCGGCCGGCTGGTCCGCCTGCTGCCCGACTGGTTCTCGATGATCTCGACCCGGCCCGGCGGGATCTATGGCATCTATCCGCCGCATGCGCGGATTTCCCCCAAGGTGCGCGCCTTTCTCGATTTCATCGAGACCAGGTTCGGCCGCCCGCCCTACTGGGATGCCGGCACCGGCTGAATGCCGCCCCCGTCAACCGCACAAAGGACAAAGCCCGCGATGATCGTCCGCGATCGTGCCGATACGCTGACCCTGCTGACCACCCTGCGCGGATCGATCCTGCTGCGCGTCGCGCCGCGGCTGCTGGCCGTCTTTGTTCTCGCGCTCGGCGTGACGCTCGCCCATGCCGCCTATCCGCTCCCGCGCTGGCCGTTGGCGACGCTGCCCTTCACCCTGCTCGGCCTCGCCCTTTCGATCTTTCTCGGCTTCCGCAACAGCGCCTGCTACGACCGGTGGTGGGAGGGGCGGCGGCAATGGGGCGCGCTGATCGCGGAATCGCGCGCCCTGATCAGGGAGGTCGGCGCGCTCCTGCCGGAGGACGCGGCGCTGGCGCATCGCCTCGGCGGCCGCATCGTCGCCTTCGCCCATCTGCTGCGCGACCATCTGCGCGGCGAGGCGGGGGCGGAGTGGGAAGACTGGATCGCGCCCGCCGAGCGGGACTGGCTGGCCGGCCGGCAGAACCGGCCCGATGCCGCGCTGCGCCGGCTTTCGGGCGAACTCGCCGCCCTGGTCGCGGCCGGAAGGCTGAGCGACATGCTCTACCGCATCCTCGCCGAGCGGATTGCCGCGATGACCGGCATCCAGGCCGCGTGCGAGCGGCTGCGGGCCACGCCGCCACCCTTCACCTATTCCCTGCTGCTGCACCGCACCGCATGGCTGTTCTGCATCTTCCTCCCCTTCGGCTTCGTGCAGACCCTTGGCCTTGCGACCCCCGTCGTCACCGTGATCCTGGCCTATGCGTTCTTCGGCCTCGATGCGCTTGGCGACGAGCTCGAGGAGCCTTTCGCGCTGTCGCAGAACGCGCTGCCGCTCAACGCCTTCGTGCGGACGATCGAGATCGGGGTGCTCGAGGCGCTCGGCGCGGCCGACCTGCCGCCGCCGCTCCTGCCGGTCGATCACGTCCTGACCTGACCGCCCGCCTTGACAGGGCTGGATCAATGTCTACTTGGATTTCAGAAATTTCTGAAAGTTCAGGCAATGCCGTTATCCCCCCTCACCGAGGCCTTCGTGCTGCATTTCGGCGAAATGGGCAGCCATTGGGGCATCAACCGCACGGTGGGGCAGATCTATGCGTTGCTTTATGTCTCCGACCGCCCGCTGCCGGCCGACGAGATCGCCGAAACCCTGGGCTTCTCGCGCTCGAACGTGTCGATGGGGTTGAAGGAGCTGCAATCCTGGCGCCTGGTGCGGCTGCAGCATCTGCCGGGTGACCGGCGGGAGCATTTCTCCACCCCCGACGATATCTGGCAGATCGTCCGCACCCTCGCCGAGGAGCGGCGCCGCCGCGAGATCGACCCCACCCTCACCGTGCTGCGCGACCTGCTGATGGAGGCCCCCCGCTCGGAGGCGGACCGCCGCGCCCAGCGCCGCCTCGCCGAGATGCACGACCTGATCGAGCTGCTGATGCGCTGGTCGGAAGACGTGCAGAAGCTCGACAACAAGGATCTGGTCCAGCTCCTCCGCCTCGGCGGCCGCGTGGTCGCGCTGCTGGAACTGAAGAACCGTCTGCCGCTGCTCGGGCGCGGCAAGGCTGGCCGCTCCCGGCCCGAGACCACCGAAGCCGACACCCTCGCCGGCGCCGACGACAACCACAACAACGACGATACGGACAGAGAATGACAAGCTTGCATGCCGGCGGACTGGCGCTCGTGCTCGCGCGCGCCCAGTTCGGGTTCACCATCGCCTTTCACATCATGTTCCCGGCCTTCTCGATCGGGCTCGCCGCCTATCTCGCGGTGCTCGAGCTGATGTGGCTGGTCACCAAGCGCCCGGTCTATCTCGACGCCTACCGCTACTGGCTGAAGATCTTCGCCGTCATCTTCGCGATCGGCGTCGTCTCCGGCCTGGTGATGGCCTACGAGGTCGGCGCCAACTGGGCGGGCTATTCGGCCAAGGTCGGGCCGATCCTCGGGCCGCTGCTCGCCTGGGAGACGATGTCGGCCTTCTTCCTCGAGGCCGGCTTCCTCGGCATCATGCTGTTCGGCATGTCGCGCGTCGGCCCGAAGCTGCATTTCGCGGCGACCGCGCTGGTCTCGATCGGCACGCTGATCTCGGCCTCGTGGAT
>JAJZFF010000306.1 GCA_021805485.1 Pseudomonadota bacterium | reverse complement strand
GGATCGCGGCTGACGCGCACGAGTTCCACCCGGCGGCCGTTCATCGCCAGCACCTCGAAGCGCCAGCCGCCGAAGGCGATCGCGTCGCCCTGGCGCGGCACGCGCTTGAGCAGGGCGAGCAGGAAGCCGCCCAGCGTGTGATACGAGCCGTGGGCGGGCAGGTTCTCGAGCCCGAACTTGTGCGCCACCTCGTCGATCGGTTCGAGACCGTCGAGCTCGTAGCGGTCGGGCGCGGGTTCGCCGGCCTCGCCATAGCCCGCCTCCTCGACATCGCCGACGATCGCCTCGAGCAGGTCGCCCACCGTCACCATGCCCTCGAAGCTGCCATATTCGTCGAGCACGAAGGCGACGCCGAGCGGGTCGGATTTCAGGCGCTCCAGCGCATCGAGCGCGGAGATCGCGTCCGGCACGGCGAGCGGCTGGCGCAGCGCGGTGGCGATCGAGATGTCCTTGCCGTCCAGCATCCGGTCGAGGATGTCCTTGGCCTGGACGATGCCGACCACATTGTCGATGCTGCGGTCGCAGACCACGAAGCGGGAATGCGGCGCGGCCTTCAGCGAGGAGATCACCTGGCCGCGCGGGGCGGTGCGGTCGAGCCAGGCGATGTCCTGCCGCGGCGTCATGATCGCGCGGATCGGCTTGTCGGCGAGGCGCATGACCCGCTCCATCATGTCCCGCTCCTCGTATTCGAGCATGCCGGATTCGGTGCCCTCGGCGAGGATGGCCTTCAGCTCCTCCTCGCTGATCGCCCGGCGGTGCGGATCGACCGGGCCGAACAGGCGCAGCACCAGATCGGAGGTGAAGCCGAGCAGCCAGACCAGCGGCGAGGCGGCGCGGGCGAACATGTCGATCGGCCAGGCGACGAGGCAGGCGATCCGCTCGGCATTGCGCAAGGCGAGCTGCTTGGGCACGAGCTCGCCGAACACGAGGGTCAGCAGCGTGACGCCGACCACGGTGAGCGCCAGCGCGATCGTGTCGGCGAGCGGGGCGAGCGGGCGGATCAGCGCGATCGCCGGCGCCAGCGAATGGGCGAGCTGCGCCCCGCCCACCACGCCGGTCAGCACGCTGATCGCGGTGATGCCGATCTGCACCGTGGGCAGGAAGCGCTCGGGCGTCTCGGCCAGCAGGCGCGCGCGCTCGGCGCCGCGCACGCCTTTTCGGGCAAACAGCGCGAGCGCCGCCTTGCGGGACGACACCAACGCCATCTCGGCGAGGGCGAATCCGGCATTGAGCAGGATCAGCAAGGTCAAAATCAGTATCAGAACAACAACGTGCATACCTTACTTCAGTTCTGACATGAACCCAGGACAACGAAACCGAGCTTCACCGGCGTAACGATCTCCGATCCAGCAGCATAGCGGATGCGCAGGACATGAACCACACGCCACTCTTTAGCCATAATCCAGCCGACGCGATGCCGCACTGCACCGTCATGGGAGATGTTCAACGCGGACTTTTTCCGCGGGTCAACCGGATGATGGTTCATGACGCATCTCGCGCGCCTCCGCCCGATCGCTCCCCGGGTCAGCCCCCGCCAGACCAGGGCGGGCTGGCGTCACCCGGGCACATGGCTTGCAGCTCTTGGCGCTGCGGGCGCCACCTTTGGCATCTGGGCCGCGCTGAACCGTCCCGTGACGAACCTGCCGCCCTATCGCGGCGAAATCGGCGGCTTCGCCTTCTCGCCCTTTCACGCCGGCGAAAGCCCGCAGAGCGGGATCTACCCCTCGATCGCCCAGATCCGGTCGGACCTCGCGCTCGTCGCGAAGCACACGCATGACATCCGGACCTACACGGTCCAGGGCGATCTCGGCCAGATTCCGGCGCTCGCCGCCCCCTACCACCTGAACGTCACGCTCGGCGCCTGGATCGACCAGCATCCGAAGGCGAACGAGGCCGAGCTGAAGAAGGTGGTCAAGGTCGCCAACGCCAATGCCGACGTCAAGGCCGTCATGGTCGGCAACGAGGTGATCCTGCGCCGCAACCTCACGGTGCCGGAACTCGCCGCCGACATCGAATACGTCAAGAAGCGCGTGCATGTGCCGGTCTCCACCGCCGAGCCCTGGCATGTCTGGCTGCACCACCCCGAGCTTGCGAAGTCGGTCGACTTCATCACCGTGCATCTGCTGCCCTACTGGGAGGGCGTGCCCGAGAAGGACGCCGTGCAGTATGCGCTGATGCGGCTGCACGAGGTCGAGAAGCGCTTCCCCGGCAAGAAGGTGGTGATCGGCGAGATCGGCTGGCCGTCGGACGGCATCGATATCGGCGCCGCCCGCGCCTCGCGCGTGCTGCAGGCCCGCTTCCTGCGCGATTTCTTCAACATCGCGCAGAAGCAGCATCTCGACTATTTCGTGATGGAAGCGTTCGACCAGCCCTGGAAGACCAGCTTCGAGGGCCGCGCCGCCGGCTACTGGGGCATGTGGTCGCTCGACCGCCAGGCCAAATGGTCGCTCACCGGCCCGGTGCAGCAGAACCGCGCCTGGCTCGCCTGGGCGCTCGGCTCCAGCCTGCTCGGCTTCCTCGTCACCCTGCTGATGCTCGGCGTCAGGCCCGACATCCGCTGGCCCGGCAAGATCCTGTTCGCGGCCCTGGTGCAGGGCTTCGGCGCCGCCCTCGCCTCGCTGCTGATGACGATGGGCGAGACCTATCTCTCCTGGTCCGCCGCCGCGGTCTGGGCCGCGCTCGCCGCCGGCCAGGCGCTGCTGCTCTTCCTGCTCGTCGCCGACAGTTTCGACCTCGTGGAAACCCTGTTCGGCCGGGTGCGGATGCGCCATTTCGAGCCGGTGCCCGCGGCCCCCGGCACGAAACTGCCCAAGGTCTCGCTGCATCTCGCCATCTGCAACGAACCGCCCGAGATGGTGAAGCAGACGCTGAACGCCCTCGCCGCCCTCGATTACGAGAATTTCGAGGTGCTGGTGATCGACAACAACACCAAGGACCCGGCGGTATGGGAACCGGTGGCGGCGCATTGCGCGCGGCTCGGCAAGCAGTTCCGCTTCTTCACCCTCGGCAAGCATCCCGGCTACAAGGCCGGCGCGCTGAACTTCGCCCTGCGCGAGACCGCGCCGGATGCCGAGATCGTCGGCGTGCTCGACTCCGACTATATCGTCGACCCCGACTGGCTGCGCTGCATGGTCCCCGCCTTCGCCGACCCGAATGTGGGCTTCACCCAGTCGCCGCAGGACTACCGCGACAATGACGGCTCGCTCTTCAAGCGGATGATGTTCTGGGAATATGCCG
>JAJZFF010000008.1:1911-3242 GCA_021805485.1 Pseudomonadota bacterium | reverse complement strand
CGGGCGGTTCGTCGCGGTGAACTGCGCGGCGATTCCGCCCGACCTGATCGCCGCCGAGCTGTTCGGCCATGTCGAGGGCGCGTTCACCGGCGCGCGGCGCGGCGGGGCGGCGGGACTCGCGGTGGAGGCGGATGGCGGGACGCTGTTCCTCGACGAGATCGGCGATCTGCCGCTGCCGCTGCAGGCCGCGCTGCTGCGATTCCTGGACGATTTCTCGGTGCGGCCGGTGGGTGGCGGGACGCCGCGCCTGGTCGACGTGCTGCTGCTGACGGCGACCAATGTCGATCTCGGTGAGGCGGTGGCCGCCGGGCGGTTCCGGGCGGATCTGTATTACCGGCTGGCGATCGCCGAGATCACCCTGCCTCCGCTGCGCGAGCGCAGCGACATCCGCCCGCTCGCGGCGCACCTGCTCGAACAGGTCGCGCCGGGCACGCGGCTTGAGCCGGCGGCGGCGTCACGCCTCGCGCTTCACGATTTTCCGGGCAATGTCAGGGAGTTGCGCAACCTTCTGGCGCGCGCCGCGCTGATCGGCGAGAAGGTGATCGGCGAGGAGACGATCGCCGCCCTGCTGCCGGCGGAGACGGCCGCGACGGCCGCCTCCGGACAGTCGGTGCTGCGCGACGTTCAGGCGAAGCGGATCGAGGCGGCGCTGCGCGCGGCCGGCGGCAATATCAGCCGCGCGGCGCGCGCGCTCGGCGTGTCACGCAACACGATTTACCGCGCGATCGGACGAACGCCCCCGACCACCGCCGCCACCTGAGCGGCCGCGGCCCTGCGGCTTGCCGGCGGCCTTGGCGTGATGGGCGCTGGCGCCGCCATGACCGTGGCCGCCGCCATGACCGTGGCCGTGGCCGCCATGCGCGGCCTTGGGCGGGCCGTTGCGCTTGGGCATCTGGCCCTGGCGGGCGACCTGGTTGCGGGCGCGGAGGAGATGCGGCGGGGCGAGGCCGCGCACCGGCTGGGCGCCGCCGGGGACGAGGTGACGGCCGATCAGCGTCTCGATATCGCGCAGATAGGGCAGTTCGGAGGGCTCGACCAGCGAGATCGCCACACCCTCGGCGCCGGCGCGGGCGGTGCGGCCGATGCGGTGGACATAGGATTCCGGCACGTTCGGCAGCTCGAAATTCACCACATGCGAGACGTTGTCGACATCGATGCCGCGGGCGGCGATGTCGGTCGCGACGAGGACGCGGATGCGGCCGGTGCGGAACTGGTCGAGCGCGCGCTCGCGCTGGCCCTGGCTCTTGTTGCCGTGGATCGCGGCGGCGCCGATGCCGGCATCCTCGAGATGGCGGGTGACCTTGTCGGCGCCGTGCTTGGTGCGGGTGAAG
>JAJZFF010000008.1:0-1262 GCA_021805485.1 Pseudomonadota bacterium | reverse complement strand
GGATCGAGCGGGCCTGGATCGGGGTGGGGGTTTCATAGGACTGCTCGCTGATGGCGCGCAGCAGGGGCTCGGCGAGGCCGAGGGTGGTAAAATCGGTCAAGACAGCGCTTTCGTCGCGGCTCCTTCGGTGCGAGGGAGCGGCACAAGGGTGGCAGGAAGCTTCGTAGACGAGCCGCCCAGAAGGTGCGCGCCCCGCATGGAACGCGCCTGCCGGCGATGGCGGCGCAAGGGCGCGGCCGACCGGTGAACAGAGCCGGCGGCCATCGGGCCGCATCTACGAGCGCTGTTCGTCAACGCGGGATATAGGCGCGCTCCCGCCGGCTTGGCAAGGGCGTTCAGTGATGCCAGCCGCGATGCCAGCCATCGTCATCGCCGCCGTGCCACCATCCGCCGCCGATCGTGACGCCGCCATAGACCACCGGCGGCGGGGCATAGGGGTAGGTGTAGTAGCCGCCGCCATAGCCGGCGCCGTAGCTGGACGGATAATAGACGCATCCGCCAAGGGCGAGCGCCGCGCCGACCGCCACGGCCGCAAGCAGAATCCTGCGCAAATTCGGTGTCATCGTCGTTTCCTGCATCGTCTTTCGCATATTGTGCCGATCGGTATGGCGGCCATGGGGCCAATTCGTGCCAAAATTGTAACTTCACGAGGAACCGCCTTTTTCCGGACGCGATCGGGCCGAACTTGTGCCAGAGAGCCGTGCGACCGGCGGGATGCGACTTCAGGAGGGCATGATGCGCAGGCAGTTCGTGACGTTCGTCCATCTTGCATGGCTGCTCGCCGCCCTGCTCGCCGGCGCGACGGCGACGGCACGGGCCCAGGCGAACGGCGCGCCGCCCGCCCGCGTCGGCCAGATCGCGCGGATCGAGGGGGCGGTGTCGTTCGCCCGGGCCGGCGGCGAGTGGAGCCCGGCGACGCTGAACTACCCTCTGATCGGCGGCGATACGCTCTATGCGCAGCCGGGGGCGGAAGCGGCGCTGACCTTCGGCTGGAGCCGGATCACCCTTGGTGGCGGGACCGAACTCGGGATCGCCGCACTTGGCGAGGACAGCGCGACGCTGGATGTGCCGCGCGGCGAGGCGTTTCTCGACCTGCGCTACCTGGCGCCGGGCGAGACCTGGCGCATCCGCACGCCGCGCGGGGTGGTGACGATCGGCCAGGACGGGCGCTACGCGATCAGCGCCGGGGACGCGGCGGCGCCGACGCGGATCGGCGTGATCGACGGCGCGGCGGAGGTGACGAGCGATGGCGGGTCGCTCCG
>JAJZFF010000404.1 GCA_021805485.1 Pseudomonadota bacterium | reverse complement strand
GGCTCGGCACCGGGGGTGGATCGCATGGTGATGCTGCTGGCCGACGAGCCCAACCTGCGCGAGGTCATCGCCTTCCCGCTCAACCAGCAGGGCCAGGACCTGCTGATGGGCGCACCGGCGCCGGTCCCCGCCGCGCGGCTCAAGGAACTCTCGCTCGCCATCGCGCTGCCGCCCGCGCCGAAGAAGGGCTGAGACGCCGCCGTCCCTGTGCATCGGCGCCGCCGCCCGCTAAACCGGGGGTAGAACGCCGATCACCGGTGAGGAGGAGCGAACATGTCCGACGAATTCCGCGCCCTGGTCATCCGCAAGGACGAGTCCGGCCAGAGCTGCCGCGCCGAGACCCTGCGCGATGACAATCTCATGGAGGGCAGCGTCACCGTCGCGGTCAGCCATTCCACGGTGAACTACAAGGACGGGCTGGCGATCACCGGCAGCGCGCCGATCGCCCGGCGGTTTCCGCTGATCCCGGGGATCGACTTCGCCGGCACCGTCACCGCCAGCGTCGATCCCCGCTTCAAGCCGGGTGACGCCGTGCTGCTCAACGGTTTCGGCGTCGGCGAGACGCATCACGGCGGCTATGCCGGGCGCGCCCGCGTTCCTGGCGACTGGCTGATCCATATCCCCGCCGGGCTCAGCGCCGCCGAGACCATGGCCATCGGTACTGCCGGCTACACGGCGATGCTCGCCGTCATGGCGCTGGAGGCGCAGGGGATCAGCAAGGAGAACGGGGATATTCTTGTCACCGGTGCGGCGGGCGGCGTGGGGTCGATCGCGATTTCGCTGCTTGCCCATGCCGGGTATCGCGTGCTCGCCTCGTCGCGCCGGGCGGAGCAAGAGGCCAATTACCTGACCTCGCTCGGGGCGGCCGAGATCATCGATGCGGCGACGCTGTCGGCGCCCGGGCGGCCCTTCGGCAAGGAGCGCTGGGCGGGAGCGATCGATTCCGTCGGCAGCCATACGCTGGCGAACGTGCTGGCGCAGACGCGCTATGGCGGGGTGGTCGCCGCTTGCGGCCTCGCCCAGGGGAGCGACCTGCCGGCGACCGTGCTGCCGTTCATCCTGCGCGGGGTTACCCTCGCCGGGATCGATTCGGTGATGGCGCCGCGGGCGAAGCGCGAGGCGGCCTGGTCCCGCCTTGCCGCCGAACTCGACCGCGCGACGCTGGCCCGGCTGACCACGACGATCGGCTTCGAGGCGATCGGGGCGGCGGCGGCGGAGATCGTCGCCGGCAAGGTGCGCGGGCGCATCGTCGTCGAGATCTGAGGCGCTGTCTCAGGCCCGCTTCGGGTGCGTCCGCGGGCCGAGACGCAGCGCGAGAAGGGCGGCGGCGAGCAGGATCGCGACCAGCAGCCAGAGAATGTGCAGCGGCGGGACGGCGGAGGAGATCAGCCCGAGACCCATCAGCCCGACCGCCGCCAGCCCATTCGAGAGGCCGAGTGCGATGCCCGAGCCGAGCGAGCGGTTCTCGGGGAAGATGTCCTGCCCCACGAGGATGCCGACCGGCAGGGTGGCGAAGAGGGCGATGCCGAGCAGGCCGAGCGCGATCCATTGCGCCGCCCCGCTGGTGAGCAGGAAGACCGCGAGCAGTGCCGCGCCGGCGAGGCTGGAGCCGGCGAGGATCGGGCGGCGGCCGATCCGGTCGGCCAGGTGCCCGCCGCCGACATTGCCGATGATGCCGACCACGAGCATCACCGTGATCAGCGCCGCCCCCGCGGTCAGGCTGTGGCCGCGCAGGTGCCAGAGCACGGGCAGGAAGGTGGTGGTGCCGAAAATCGCCAGTGCACGCAGCGACTGGAAGGCGACGAGCGCGCTCATCGGCCCGAGATGGCGCCGCCAGGCGATCGGCTGTGCCGCGACATGGCGCGGCGGCTGCACCGGCAGCACCGCCCAGAGCAGCAGGATGCTCGCCACCGCCGGGATCGCCAGCAGCGAGAGCGCCTTCAGCCCCCAGGTGACGACGACGAAGCTCGCGATCAGCGGCCACAGCCCGCGCCCGACCTCGCCGCCGACCAGGAACAGCGACATGCCGAGCCCGACGCGCGGCCCGCTGAGCTGGCGCGCCCCCGCCAGCGCCTGCGGGTGGAACATCGCGTTGCTGATCCCGATCAGCACGAGTGCCGGGAGCAGCAGCGCAAGACTGCCGGAGCGGCCGATCAGCGCCGCCGCCAGCGCGGTGCCGAGCACGCCGGCGGCGATGAAGCCCCGGCCGCCGAAACGGTCCGCCAGCAGGCCGGTGCCGACCTGCAACGCCTGGCCGATCAGCAATGCCGCCATCACCGTGCCGGCGAGGGAGACGGGTTCCCCCATCGCCAGCAGCACCGCCGGCAGCACGCCGGGCAGGTAGTTGGCCGAACCGTCATTGAGGAAATGCAGCCAGCTCAGCGCCGCCAGCCGGCCATAGCGCACCGTGCCGCCGACCGTCCGCAATCCCTGGTCCATCACCACCGCCATTGGTTTTCTCCGCCGGCCGCCGCGCCGGGGGCCGGGATTTCACAAAAAGGGGAAGTTTGCATGACCAATCCGGCGGGGATTTGCAACCCGGCGGGCGGCGAGCCCTGGGCGGAGCCGCTATCCGCCAGCCTCGCGCTCCATCGCCTCGCGCATGATGAATTTCTGGATCTTGCCCGTCACCGTCATCGGGAACTCCTCGACGATGCGCACGATGCGGGGTATCTTGTAATGCGCGATCCGCCCCTCGCAGAAGCCGATCACCTCCGCGGGCGTGAGGGTCTCGCCGGGGTTGGGCTTCACCCAGGCGCAGGGCACCTCGCCCCACTTTGCATCCGCGATGCCGAAGACCGCGACGCTGGCGATCCTGGGGTGGGTGAACAGGAATTCCTCCACCTCGCGCGGGTAGATGTTCTCGCCGCCGCGGATCACCACGTCCTTGCTGCGGCCGACGATGGTGCAATAGCCCTCCTCGTCGATCACGCCGAGATCGCCGGTATGCATCCAGCCGGCGGCGTCGATCGCCTCGGCCGTTTTCGCAGCGTTCCCCCAGTAGCCGAGCATCACCGAATAGCCGCGCGTGCACAGCTCGCCCCGCTCGCCGCGTTTGACGATCCGGCCCTCGGCGTCGATCACCTTGACCTCGAGATGCGGGTGGATGCGCCCGACCGTCGCCACCCGGCGCTCGGGCGTGTCGTCGGTCGCGGACTGAAAACTCACCGGGGAGGTCTCGGTCATGCCGTAGCAGATGGTGATTTCGGGCATGTGCATGCGGTTCATCACCCGGCGCATCACCT
>JAJZFF010000178.1 GCA_021805485.1 Pseudomonadota bacterium | reverse complement strand
CGGGGCCCTGGCCGCGAACGAGTCCGTCCGCGCCGTGGTGATCCGCGGCGCCGGGCGGCATTTCCAGGCCGGCGCCGATATCGACTGGCTCGCCCGCGCCGCGGACTATCCGCCCGAGCGGGCCTTCGCCGCCTCGATGGCCACCACGCGCGCCATGCAGCGGCTCAACGAGTTGCCCAAGCCTACGATCGCGTTGGTTCATGGCGCCTGTTTCGGCGGCGGTATCGGTCTGGTCTGCTGTGTCGATATCGCTCTGGCGACGCCGGCGGCTCTGTTCGGCCTGACCGAGGTGCGGGTCGGCGTCGCGCCGAGTCCGATCTCCACCCACATGGTGCAGGCGATGGGGCTGCGCCATACCCGCCGCTATGCGCTGACCGGAGAGCGGTTCGGCGCCGCGGAGGCGTTGCGCATCGGCCTGGTTCACGAGGTCCTCGCCGCCGAGCAGATCGAGCCCCGGCTGGAGGCGATTCTCGACGAGCTGTCGCGCTCCGCCCCGGGGGCGATCGCCGTCACCAAGCGCTCCTTCCTCGAAGCCAACGGCCTCACCCTCGATGAGCGGGCGATGGCGATGCTGGCGCATGAGAGCTGGATGCAGCGCGGCTCCGCCGAGGGCCATGAGGGCACCGCCGCGTTCCGCGCCGGGCGCCCGCCCGCCTGGTACCGGCCGGCGCCATGACCCGCCAGCACATCACCTCGGGCAGCCATTTCGAGGCCGAGATCGGCTTCAGCCGCGCCGTCGTCGTCGATGGCTGGGTCTTCGTCTCCGGCACCACCGGCTATGACTACGCCGCCATGACCATCGCGCCCGAGATCGTCGCCCAGTGCCGCCAGGCGCTGATCAATATCCGCACCACCCTGGAAGCCGCCGGCGCCGGCTTCGCGGACGTCGTGCGCGTGCGCTACATCCTGCGCGCCGGCGAGGAATTCCCGCTGGTGCTGGACATGCTGCGCGCCGCCTTCGGCCCGGCGCGGCCGGCGGCGACGATGATCGTCGCCGGGCTCGCCGATCCGGCGATGCGCATCGAGATCGAGGTCACCGCGCGCCTGCCCGGCGTCGGCGATCATCGCGGCGCGGCGGCTCATCCGCCGCCGTAGGCACGCGCGATCCACGCGCCGAGCGTCTCGCCGGCCGGCGCGAAGCCGAGTTCGGCGCGGGCGCGCGGGCCGCGCACGCGGCTGTTGGACCCATAGCTGAACATCGCCCGCGTATAGCCGAGTTCGGCCACGGCCTCGGCGATCGGCCAAGGCTCCGGCGGCGCCAGGCCGAGCGCGGCGCCGAGCGCTGCGGTGAGGTCGTGGAACGAGGCCTCGCCGCTCTCGACGAAAAAGAAGCCGCTGGCACCCCGCTCCAGCGCGGCGAGATAGAGCGCGGCGACGTCGCCGATATGGACGTTGGACCAGATGTTGCGCCCGTGCCCGACATGGCGCGGCCGGCCATGGCGGCGGGCGACGGCGGCCAGCGTCGGCACCTGCACGCTCTCCGCCGCGATGCCGAGCCCGGTGCCGTAGATCAGCGTGTTGCACAGCACCGAAGCGCGCACCCCGCGCTCCGCCGCGTCCAGCACCAGCCGGTCGATCGCCACCCGCGCCGCCTTCTCCGCCACCGGCGTGAACCGGCCCGGCAGATCGAACACGTGGTCGTCATGGACGAGGTCGGACGCCTCGCCGGCGGCGCTGTCGGCCATGATCGAGCTGCCGGAGGTGTGGATCAGCGCCCGCCCACTGCCGGCGAGGGCGGTGATGAGGGTTTCGGCGGCGCCACGATGGTCCGAATCGGCGGCGTTGATCACCGCGTCCGCCGCCCGCGCCTCGGCGGTGAGCAGGGGCGCGTCGTCGAGGCTGCCGATCACCGGCGCGATGCCCAGCCGGGCGAGCCCGCCGGCCTTGGCCGCATCCCGCGTCAGGCCGCGCACGGCGTGCCCGGCCGTGACCAGGAGGCGGGCCACGGAGCCGCCGATGTAGCCGCTGGCGCCGGTGACGAAAACTTTCATGATCAGCAGACTATGGCTGGTTTCAGAGCGAATCGATGACCGTCTTGAGCCGCGCGCGCACGGTCTCGGCGACCGCCGCGAGGCCGGGATTCCGCACCGCCTGCATCGAGGCGACCGGATCCACCGCGGCGACCTCGGTGCGCCCCGGCGCCAGCTCCTGGACGATGACGTTGCAGGGCAGCATGGTGCCGATCTTGTCCTCCGCCGACAGCGCCTGATGCGCGAGCCCTGGGTTGCAGGCGCCGAGGATGCGGTAGGGATGGAAATCGACGCCGATCTTCGCCTTCAGCGTGGCCGCGATGTCGATCTCGGAGACGAGGCCGAACTGCTCGGCCTTGAGCGCCTCGATGGTGCGCGCCACCGCCTGGTCGAACGGCATCGGCAGGGTTTTGGCGAAATAATAGCTCATGGAGCGGGCTCCTCGTTCGTCTCGCCTCTTGTGCCGGCCTGGCGCGGCCGGCCGCGGGCGTCGGGAGGCTACCGGAGAACGGGAGTGGCGTCGATCGGTCCGATCGCGGCAGTGCGTGTCGGTCCGATCGCGGCAGTGCATGTCGGTCCGATCGCGGGGAGGGAGAGCGCAGCGGAGCGAAGGGCGAAAAAAACGGCGGCTCCGGGTCGGAGCCGCCGTCATGAGGTGGCCCGCCACGGCGGCAGCGCGCCGCCGGACGAGGCGATTCCGGGAGGAAACGTGAAGCCGGCGACGACACCGGGCTCCGTGACGTAGTCTGCGCCGTGCATATTGACGGATGGTTAGCCCGCGGCCCGGAGTCTCGGCCCGGCGGGCAGGGAGAGACCGGATGG
Source organism: Pseudomonadota bacterium (assembly GCA_021805485.1). Next base: position 10,850 of record JAJZFF010000178.1, on the reverse strand, counting down.
ACGCACCGATCCCGCGCCGTGGCCCGCTCGTCGGGCTGAAGGTGCTCGAACTCGGCCACTACGTCGCCGCCCCGTTCTGCACCCGGCTGCTCGCCGATCTCGGCGCCGAGGTGGTGAAGGTGGAGCCGCCGGGCGGGGACCCGGTGCGCGGCTGGGGCGCGCAGCGGGACGGGCACGCGGTCTGGTTCAGCATCCATGGCCGCAACAAGCTGTCGGTGACGCTGGACCTCAAGCGCGACCGCGCCACCGCGCTCCGGCTCGCCGCGCGGGCGGACGTGCTGGTGGAGAATTTCCGCCCCGGCCAGCTCGAAAAGCTCGGCCTCGGCCCCGATGCGCTGCGGGCGGCCAACCCGCGCCTGGTGATCGCCCGCATCTCCGGCTACGGCCAGGACGGACCCTATCGCGACAAGCCCGCCTTCGGCGCCATCGGCGAGGCGATGGGCGGCATCCGCCATCTCACCGCCTATCCCGGTGAGGCCGCATTGCCGCCGCCGCGCTGCGGCATCTCCATCGGCGACGATCTGGCCGGGATGTACGCCGCGCTCGGCATCCTCGCCGCGGTCTATCAGCGCGACGTCGCCGGCAGCGGGCGGGGGCGGGTGATCGATGTCAGCCTGGTCGACGCGATTTTCAGCCTGATGGAGGGCATGCTGCCGGAATACGCGCTCGATGGCCGCATCCGCCAGCCGCAGGGGGCGGCGATCGCCTCCGCCGCGCCGACCAACACCTATCGCTGCGCCGACGGCAAATGGCTATGTATCGCAGGTAATTCAGACCCGATCTTCCAGCGTCTCATGAAGGTGATCGGGCGTGAGGACCTGGCCGCCGAGCCGCGCTTCGCCAGCAATGCCGGGCGCTGCGCCGAGGCGGCCGAGCTGGACGCGGCGATCGGCGCCTGGACGCGCGGGCTGAGCGCGCGGGAGGCTGAGGCGGTGCTGGAGCGCGCCGAGGTGCCGGCCTCGCGGCTCTACGACATCGCCGACTGCGTCGCCGACCCGCATTTCCGCGCCCGCGGCGCGGTGCTGGAGATCGAGGACCCGCTGATCGGGCGCACGCTGCATCCCGGCCCGGCGATGCGCTTCGACGGCGATCGGCCGGAGGAGGTCGTCGCCTGGACCGGGCCGGCGGCCGGCGCGCACACCGGGTACGTGCTCGGCACGCTGCTCGGCGCGGCCGCCGCCGACGCGGGGAGGGGGGGCTGAGGCACGCGCGCGCCTCGCGCTGGCTGCTGATCCTGGCGCTGGCGGTGCTCGCCGCCTGCGCCGGGCCGGCGCCGCCGCCCGCGCCGGCGCCGGCGGGCGCGAGCTGGCGGGTCGGGCGGCTGGATTGCGTTCCCTTCGCCCGCCGCATCACCGGCGTCGCGCTCAGCGGCGACAGCGACAGCTGGTGGCGCAGCGCCGCCGGCCGCTATGGCGAGAGCCGCCGGCCGGCGGAGGGCGCGCTGCTGGTGTTCCGTCGCACGAGGCACCTGCCGCGCGGGCATGTCGCGGTGGTCTCGCGCGTTCTCACCACGCGCCAGATTCTGGTCACGCACGCCAACTGGGTGCATGGCGAGGTCAGTCTGGACCAGCCGGTGGAGGATGTGTCGGCGGCCAATGACTGGAGCGCCGTGCGGGTGTGGTGGCCGCCGCTGGGCCGGCTGGGCGAGACGGTGTTCGCGACCTACGGCTTCATTCTGCCGGATCCGGCGCCGACGCGGGCGGCGATCCTGGCCCGGGCGCCGGGCGCGGCCGCGGCGGTGCGGGAATGATGCGCCGGCGCGGCGGACGCGGGGCGCGCGCTTGACATGGCCGGCCGTTGGGCGAAAGTCATTGCATCTGGCGCGGCCTCGGTCCAAGTCCATGGTCCGGGAACACCCCCGGCTTCGGAGGAACGATGGGTAGCTTAAGCATCTGGCATTGGCTGGTCGTGCTCATGGTCGTGCTGCTGTTGTTCGGCGGCGGCAAGGTGAGCGGGCTGATGGGCGATTTCGCGAAGGGTATCAAGGCCTTCAAGAAGAACATGGCGGACGAGCCGGACGCTTCGATGGAAGCCTCCGGCGAGCGTCCGGCCGGCTCGATCAGCGGCCCCGGCGCGACCGCGGCGAACAAGACGACCCAGGGCACCCCCGCCGCGCATTCGGGCTGACCGGATCGAGGCGGTCCCGGCCGGGGGTTGAACCCCGCGATCGCGCGGCGTTCCGCCGTGGCTACAGCCTGGGCGCGTAGAGACCCGAGTTTTCCACAACTTTTCGTCGTCCGCCCCGTTGAGCGACTCGGTCGACCTACTGTATGTAGTGGTCGGTTTCGGTGGAGGACCACGATATGGAGTGGACCGAGGAAGTCATCGGGAGTCTGCGCGCCTTCTGGTCGGAAGGCCTGCCGACGGCGGAGATCGGCCGCCGGCTCGGTCTCTCGAAGAATGCGGTGATCGGCAAGGCGCACCGGCTGGAGCTGCCGGCGCGGCCGTCGCCGATCCGGCGGCCGGCCGAGCGGGCCGCCGCAGCGCCCCGGCGCCGCAGCGCCGCGATCGCGCTGCCGCCGGCCTCGGTGCTGGGCGGCGCGCCGGAGCCGGCGCCAGACCGGGCGCCAGACCGGGTGCCAGAGCTGGTGTCGGACCGGGCCCGCGATCAGGCGATGAAGCCGGCGGGTTCGCCGGCCATCGGCCAGCGCCCGACCGAGCCGCCGCGCCCCGCGGCCGCGCACGCGAGTGCATCTCCATCCGGGGGAGCGCCATCCGGGGTGTCGCAAGCCGCTGCGGCCGCGGCCGTCGCGGCGCCATCGGCGGCGGCGCAGGGCGGCGCGCGGCCGGCGGTGCGGATGCGTCCGGTCGAGGTCAGCCACCCGGCGCCGCGCTCGGCGCGCCTGACGGCCTGCTGCTGGCCGATCGGCGATCCCGGCACCAAGGATTTCCGCTTCTGTGACGCCGCTTCGGTGCCCGGCAAGCCGTACTGTGCCGAGCACGCGCAGGTGGCCTATGTGAAGGTCCGGGACCGGCGCGAGGAAGCCGCCTGAGCGGTGGCCCGCCCGCCCCGTCGCCGCCGTTCCTGGTGCCAACGCCCCTGGTGCCGGTCTCCGTTGGAGCGGCACACGCCGTCGTTGCACAGGCTGTCATCGCAGCGTATCGTTCCGTTTGGCGGCGGGGTCGGGGCATGGAAACCCGTCCATGCGGCGCCAAGGGGAGGGGCGCGTGCGGAGGTGATCGGCGCGCCTGGCGTTCAGAAGGGCGCAAACGGCCGCGAGACCGGTCCGCCCGCAACAGAAAGGCGACGGGGCGATGCCGCAGGGCACCGTGAAGTGGTTCAATCCGACCAAGGGCTATGGGTTCATTGCGCCGGATACCGGGGGCAAGGACGTGTTCGTGCATATCAGCGCCGTTCAGCGCGCCGGCATGCGCAGCCTCAACGAGGGCCAGAAGGTTGGCTTCGATATCGAGCAGCAGCAGAACGGCCGCGCCGCTGCGGTGAATCTGGCCAAGGCCGACTGAGGTCCGCGGCGCGGTCCGCCGCCGGTTCGTCCGGCCGGCGGGCCTGGTCGTGACCTGGGATGCGCTCGCGCGGAGAGGCGCGCGGGGTGGCGTGCGGGCGGGCATCGCGCTCTATCTGGTCGCGGTGCTGCTGTTCGCGGCGATGGATGTGTGCACCAAGCTGCTTGTGGCGCATCTGCCGGTGCTGCAGGTGACGTGGGCGCGCTTCACCGTCCATACTTTGGTGATGGGCGCGGCCCTGCCGCTCGCCGGCCAGCGGCTGCGGCTGTGGCCGCGCGCGCCGCGCCTGCAGGTGCTGCGCAGCTTCGCGCTCGCCGGATCGAACCTGTTCACCGCGGCCGCGGTCGCGCATGCGCCGCTGGCCACGGTGACGGCGATCAATTTCACCGCGCCGCTGCTGACGGTGGGGCTGGCGGCGGCGTGGCTGAGGGAGGCGGTCGGCCGCCGGCGCTGGGCGGCGGTGGCGGTCGGGCTCGGCGGGGTGGTGATCGTGCTGCGCCCGGGCGTCTCCGGCCTGCCGCCGGCGGCGTTCCTCGCCCTCGGCTCGGCCGCGGTCTATGCCGTCTATCAGTTGCTCACCCGCCGGCTGGCGGGGGTCGACACCTCGCCGACGACCATCCTGCAGACCGGGCTGTGGCCGGCGATCGTCACCTCGGTGCTGGTGCCGCTGGTCTGGACGCCGCCGGTCCGGTCCGAGTGGCTGCTGCTGGGGCTGGTCGGGGTGCTGGGCGGGGTCAGCCATTTCCTGCTGGTGCTGGCGTTCGAGCGGGCGCCGGCCAGCCTGCTGGCGCCGCTCAGCTATTCGCAGATGATCTGGGCCAGCCTCAGTGGTCTGGCCCTGTTCGGCGAAAGACTGGATGGTTACACTGCCACCGGCGCCGTGGTAATCGCCGCCGCCGGCCTGCTCGCGTTCGCCTCCGGAAAGCCTCCGCCCACGGCGGGGGAGCAACGGGGATGACATTGTGCCGGCGAGCCCATCGCCAGGAGGACCAAGTCGGATGAGCGACGCTCTGTCCACGCGCCCGATCGCCCCACGCGCCGCGCTCGACGCCGACGATGTCCGCGCCGCCTATCGCCGCTGGGCGCGCATCTACGATGCCTCCTTCGGCAGCATCACTGCGCGGGCGCGGCGCAAGACCGTGGCCGAGATCAACCGCCTGCCCGGCGAGCGCGTGCTCGAAGTGGGGGTGGGCACCGGGCTGTCGCTGCCGCGTTACGCCCCGGGCAAGCGGGTCACCGGCATCGATCTCTCCGGCGAGATGCTGGCCCAGGCGCGGGCGCGCACGGCGGCGCTGCGGCTGGGGCAGGTGGAGGCGCTGCTGGAGATGGACGCCGAGGCGACCAACTTCGCGGACGCCTCGTTCGATATCGCGGTGGCGATGTTCGTAGCCTCCGTGGTGCCGCATCCGCGCCGGCTCCTGGCGGAGATGCGCCGCGTCGTGCGCCCGGGCGGGACCTTGCTCTTCATCAACCACTTCGCCGCCGAGCGCGGGCCGCGCTGGTGGGTGGAGCGGGCCCTGGCGCCGGCCTCGCGCGCGCTCGGCTGGCACCCGGACTTCCTCATCGAGGCCCTGCTCGGCCCGGAGGAACGCGCCCAGGCGGAGCAGCGCGCGATGGCGCCGTTCGGGCTCTTCACTTTGATCCGCCTGCCGAACTGATGCCGGGCGCGGCGGACTGATGGCGTGGTCTCTTGATCTGGGCCGGCTTGTCGGCTAGCCCAGACACTCTGCTGCCGGGGGGGAGATGGCCCGGCGCCTCGAACCCGGGATGGACGGCCGATGAATCTTCTGGCGCGGCGCCCTGCCGCACTTCTCTTCCCCGTCATGATGGTGCTCGCACCCGTCGTGATGCTCCTGGCCGGCGCGCACGCCGCGTTCGCGCAGTCGCCGACCCCATGGGAGATCGGCATGCAGCCGGGCTTCAGCCCGGTGAAGCGCGAGATCATCGCGCTGCATGATTTCGTGCTGGTGATCATCACCCTGATCACCATCTTCGTGGCCGGGCTGCTCGGCTGGGTGCTCTACCGCTACAGCGCCAAGCGCAACCCGGTGCCCTCGCGCAACAGCCACAACACGCTGATCGAGGTGCTGTGGACGGTGCTCCCGGTGCTGATCCTGGTGATCATCGCCATCCCCTCGTTCCGCCTGGTCTATTTCGAGGACCGCACGCACGACCCGGCGCTGACGCTGAAGGTCACCGCGCACCAGTGGTACTGGCAGTATAGCTACCCCGATCAGGGCGGGCTCGATTTCGACAGCCATGTCGTCTCCGACGACGACCTCAAGCCCGGCCAGCTCCGGCTGCTGGATGTGGACGCGCCGGCGGTGCTGCCGGTGGGCAAGGATATCCGCATCCTGGCCACGAGCAGCGACGTGATCCACAGCTTCTTCATCCCGAGCCTCGGCGTGCAGCGCTACGCCATTCCCGGGCGGACGATCGAGACCTGGGTGCGGATCGACAAGCCCGGCACCTATTATGGCGAGTGCAACCAGATCTGCGGCACCGGCCACAGCATCATGCCGATCGCCATCAAGGCGGTGCCGGAGGCGGAGTTCGCGGAGTGGGCGAAGAAGGCCAAGGCGCAGCAGAACTCGCAGCTCCAGCCGGCCGGCGCGCGCGCGCGGCTCGCGCAGTTGCAGCCCTGAGACGCCGCTTTAAGTATTCCGCTCTGAGTTTGATCGTCTGATATGATCGCCGCGTCGTCCCTTACGCGCGCAGCCTGAAGGAGCCAAATCTATGGCGAGCGCCTCGACCCACGACCACGTCCACGGCCACGATCATGGCCCTGGCGGCCACACGCACGATGCCCACGACCATCACCACCACGCGCCGGGGTTCGTTTCGCGCTGGCTGTTCAGCACCAACCACAAGGATATCGGCACGCTCTACCTGATCTTCGCCGCCGTCGGCGGGCTGCTCGGCGCGGCGCTGTCGATGGTGATGCGCCTGCAGCTGATGTTCCCCGGTCAGCACGTCGTCCCCGACGGGCAGCACTGGAACGTCATCGTCACCGCGCACGGCCTGCTGATGATCTTCTTCATGGTCATGCCGGCGCTGATCGGCGGCTTCGGCAACTGGTTCGTGCCGCTGATGATCGGCGCGCCGGACATGGCCTTTCCACGGCTGAACAATATCAGCTTCTGGCTGCTCGTCCCGGCGCTCGGGCTGATCACGACCGGGCTCATCATGGGCGAATCCGGGGTCGGCTGGACGCTCTATCCGCCGCTGTCGAATGCGACCTACGAGCCCGGCATCGGCATGGATTTCACCCTCTTCGCGCTGCACCTGGCGGGCATCTCCTCGCTGCTCGGCGCCATCAATTTCATCACCACCATCTTCAACATGCGCGCGCCGGGCATGACGCTGCACAAGATGCCGCTGTTCGTCTGGAGCATGCTGGTGACGGCGTTCCTGCTCCTGCTCTCGATCCCGGTGCTGGCCGGCGCCATCACCATGCTGATCACGGACCGTGACTTCGGCACCGCCTTCTTCAATCCCGAGGGCGGCGGAGACCCGGTGCTGTTCCAGCACCTGTTCTGGTTCTTCGGCCACCCCGAAGTCTACATCATGATCCTGCCGGCCTTCGGCATCATCAGCCACATCGTCTCCACCTTCAGCCGCAAGCCGGTGTTCGGCTATCTCGGCATGGCCTACGCGATGGTGGCGATCGGCGTCGTCGGGTTCATCGTCTGGGCGCACCACATGTTCGTCTCGGGCATGACGGTCGATACCCGCGCCTACTTCATGGCCGCGACGATGGTGATCGCGGTGCCGACCGGGGTGAAGATCTTCTCCTGGATCGCGACCATGTGGGGCGGGGCGATCGAGATGACGACGCCGATGCTGTGGGCGATCGGGTTCATCTTCCTGTTCACCGTCGGCGGCGTCACCGGCGTCGTGCTGGCCAATGCCAGCATCGACCAGATCATCCACAACACCTACTACGTCATCGCGCACTTCCACTACGTGCTGTCGCTGGGCGCGGTGTTCGGCATCTTCGCCGGCTTCTACTACTGGATCGGCAAGATGTCCGGCCACCAGTATCCGGAGTTCTGGGGCAAGGTGCATTTCTGGGTGACGTTCATCGGCGTCAACCTGACCTTCTTCCCGATGCACTTCCTCGGCCTCGCCGGCATGCCGCGCCGCTATCCGGACTATCCGCAGGCCTTCGCCGGCTGGAACCTCGTCTCCTCCATCGGCGCCTACATCGCCGGCCTCTCGGCGCTGATCTTCCTCTACGTCGTCTATCGCACCTTCACCTCGAAGGAGGCGGTGGCGCCGAACTACTGGGGCGAGGGGGCGACGACGCTGGAATGGTCGGTGAGCTCGCCGCCGCCGTTCCATGTCTTCGAGGAGCTGCCGGTCATCCGGTAGGGATCTGATGAGCGACTCGTCTGCGCTGATCGCCGACCGGGGGATGGGTGTCTCCCGGTCGGTCACCGCTCCGGAAGGGGTCTTCGCCGATCCGGCCGCGCTCGGCGAATCGAGTGCGGCCGATTGGTTCGCCCTGCTGAAGCCGCGGGTGATGTCGCTCGTCGTCTTCACCGGGCTGGTCGGGCTGCTGCTCGCGCCGGGGTCGCTGAACCCGGTCCTGGCGCTGGCGGCGATCCTCGCCATCGCGGTCGGCGCCGGGGCGGCCGGCGCGATCAACATGTGGTACGACCGCGATATCGATGCACTGATGCGCCGCACCGCGCGCCGGCCGGTGCCGGCCGGGCGCATCGCGCCGGAGGCGGCGCTCGGCTTCGGCGTCACGCTCTCCGTCGCCTCGGTGATGCTGATGGGGCTGGCGACCAATGCGGTCGCCGCCTCCGTGCTGGCGCTCTCGATCGCGTTCTATGTCTTCGTCTACACGATGTGGCTGAAGCGGCGGACGCCGCAGAACATCGTCATCGGCGGCGCCGCCGGCGCCTTTCCCCCGGTGATCGGCTGGGCGGCGGTGACCGGGTCGGTGGATCTGCTGCCGCTGCTGATGTTCGCGCTCATCTTCGTCTGGACCCCGCCGCATTTCTGGTCGCTGTCGCTCTTCGCCCATGCCGACTACGCCCGCGCCGGCGTGCCGATGCTGCCGGTGGTCGCCGGCGCGCGGGAGACGCGGCGGCAGGTGATGCTCTACACGCTGGTGCTGGTGCCGCTGTCGCTGCTGCCCTGGGCGCTCGGCCGCGCCGGCGCGATCTACGGCGCCTCGGCCGCGGTGCTCGGCGGCTTCTTCCTGTTCAGCGCCTGGCGCGTGCTGCGCGACCGGCAGGATGAGCGCGGCGTCAGCCGGACCGGCGACGCGCCGGCGAAGGCCGCGTTCCGCTTCTCGATCCTCTATCTGTTCCTGATCTTCGCCGCCCTCGTGGCCGACCGCCTGGGCGGATGGGCCGGATGAGCGGGCGCACGCCGGAAACAGCCGAATCGGCTGCCGCCATTGCCGCCCGCCGGCGGCGCGGGCGCAACTGGGCACTGCTCGCCGTGCTGATCGGGCTGTCGGTGCTGTTCTACGCCATGACCCTGGTGAAGCTCGGGCACAGGGGTTGAAGCTCGGGCACAGGGGTTGAAGCTTTGAGGCCGGCGTCGGCGCCCCTTGAACGGGGCTTGGTTTTGATCATGATGCGCCCCCAACCGGGGCGGGTCTCGGAGTTGAATGGAACGGAAACGGCATGAGCAGCATCAGCGACACCCATGACCAGGCGCCGGCGATGAGTTCGGGGCTGAAGCAGCCCTACCATCTGGTGGATCCGAGCCCGTGGCCGATCGTCGGCGCGGTCGGCGGTTTGTTCACCGTGCTCGGCATCATCTTCGTCGCGCACTACAAGAATTACACGATGCTGGCGATCGGCCTCGCGATCGTGCTGGCGACGATGTTCATGTGGTGGCGGGACGTGCTGAAGGAGAGCCGCACGCCGGGGCTGCATTCCCCGGTGGTCCGGCTCGGCCTGCGCTACGGCATGCTGCTGTTCATCTCCAGCGAGGTGATGTTCTTCGTCGCCTTCTTCTGGGCCTATTTCAACTTCGCGCTGTTCCCCGAGCACGTCTCCGGCGCCAAGGCGCTGGTCTGGCCGCCGGAGGGGATCGTCACCATCGCGCCCTTCGCGGTACCGTTCCTCAACACCATGATCCTGCTGCTGTCCGGCACCACGGTCACCTGGGCGCACCACTCGCTGCTGGTCGGCAACCGCTCCGGGCTGGTCCGCGGCCTCGGCCTCACCGTGCTGCTCGGCATCTGCTTCACCGCGCTGCAGGCGAACGAATACGCCCATTCGCCGTTCCATTTCGGCGGCAGCATCTATCCCTCGGTGTTCTTCCTCGCCACCGGCTTCCACGGCTTCCATGTCATCGTCGGCACGCTGTTCCTCATCGTCTGCTTCTTCCGCGCCCGCGCCGGGCAGTTCACGCCGGAGCGGCATTTCGGCTTCGAGGCGGCCGCCTGGTACTGGCACTTCGTCGATGTCGTGTGGCTGTTCCTCTTCTCCTGCATCTACTGGTGGGGCGCCGGCCCGGTCACGGCCGGCTGAGACGGGCAGGCGGGCCTGAATGGCCGAGCCTGCCATCTCCGTGCTGCGGGCGGCGCTGCTCGGGCGCTGCCCGCGCTGCGGCGAGGGGCGGATCTTCGACGGCGTGCTGACGATCCGCGAAGCCTGCCCGGTCTGCGGGCTCGATCTCCGCGCCCATGACGCGGGGGACGGCCCGGCGGTGGCGGTGACGCTGCTGCTCGGCGCCGTCGTCGTCGGCCTGGCCTTCTGGGTCGAGTTCACCTTCGCGCCGCCGCTCTGGGTGCACGCCATCCTCTGGCCGCTCGTCACCTTCCCCGCCGCCATCGCGCTGCTGCGCCCGATCAAGGCGGCGCTCGTCGCGCTGCAATTCCGCCATCGCGCCTCCGAGATGGGGCTCTGACGGCCGCGTGATGCGCCGGCTCCTCTGGCCCGGGCTGATGAGCCTCGCGATGTTCGCCACGCTGATCGGCCTCGGCGTCTGGCAGCTGCATCGCCTGGCCTGGAAGCAGGCGCTGCTGGCCGAGATCGAGGCCGCCGCGGTCCGGCCGCCGGTGCCGCTGGCGGAGGCGGGCCGGCCCGATCCGTTCCAGCGCGTCGCCGCCGCCGGCCGGCTGCGCACCGACCTCGCCGCCCGCTACGGCGCCGAGGTGCGCGAGGGGCGCATGGGCGCGCAGGTGCTGGCGGTGCTGGAGCGCGGGTCGGCGGCGCCGCTCCTGGTCGATCTCGGGTGGGCGCCAGAGGGCTGGGTGCTGGGGGGCGGGGTGCCGCCGCCGGGCGCGGATGTCCGCCTCACCGGCTTCCTGCGCCCGGCCGAGCACCCGGGCTGGCTCAGCCCGCGCGACGATGCGCCGGGGCGGCATTTCTACACCCTGGATCCGGCCGCGATCGGCGCCGCGCTGAGTATCG
>JAJZFF010000674.1 GCA_021805485.1 Pseudomonadota bacterium | reverse complement strand
CGCGCTGCGGGCGGAGCAGGCCGGGCTGCGGGCGCGCGGGGTGTGGCGGGGCATCGGGATCGCGAGTTTCATCGAGATCACCAATCCGGGGGCGGCGTTCTACGGCGTCGGCGGGGCGCGGATCGCGGCGCAGGACGGGGCGACGGCGCGGCTCGATGCGGCCGGCGACGTGGTGCTGCATGCCGGCGCCACCGAGCAGGGGCAGGGGACGACGACGATCCTCGCCCAGGTGACGGCCGCGGCGATGGGGGTGGACCCGGCGCGGGTGCTGGTGAAGCTCGGCGATACCGACGCCACACCCTATGGCGGCGGCACCTGGGCCTCGCGCGGGGCGGGGGTGGGCGGCGAGGCGGCGTTCCGCGCGGCATCGGCGCTGCGGGAGAACGTGCTGGCGCTGGCCGCGAGCATTCTGCAGGCCGCCCCGGATGCGCTCGATATCAGGGATGGCGTGATCGTCGATGCGGCGGGCGGGGCCGAGCGGATGAGCCTCGCCGAGCTTGCGCGCATCGCCCATTTCCGCCCCGATACGCTGCCGCAGGGGATGGAGCCGGCGCTGGTCGCGAGCCGGCATTACGTGCCGCGGGAATATCCCTTCGCCTTCACCAACGGGGTGCAGGCGGCGCTGGTGGAGGTGGACGCCGAGACCGGCTTCGTGCGGCTGCTGAAGCATTACGTGGTCGAGGATTGCGGGACGATCATCAACCCGCTGCTGGTGGACGAGCAGATTCGCGGCGGCGTGGTGCAGGGGCTGGGGGCGGCGCTGTTCGAGGAATGCCGCTACGATTCCGAGGGGCAGATGCTGAACGCGACGATGGCGGATTATCTGGTGCCGATGGCGGCCGAGATGCCGGACATCGTGATCGGCCATGTCTGCACGCCGACGCGGGAAAGCCATATCGGCGCCAAGGGCGTGGGCGAGGCCGGCACGGCGGCGGCGGCGGCGGCGGTGCTGAACGCGGTGAACGACGCGCTCGCACCGCGCGGCGCGCGGATCACGGCGCTGCCGATCACGCCCGCGCGCGTGCTGGAAGCCCTCGGCATCGGCTGACGCGGAGGGCGCCGGCCGCGGTCAGCTTCCGGTGAGGATCTGACGCGGTCAGCTTCCGGTCAGGATCTGACGCGGTCAGCTTCCGGTGAGGATCTGACGCGGTCAGCGGCCGGTCAGGATCCGTTCGATGAGCTGCTTCACCGTCGGGATGAAGCCGTTGGAATAGAACGGATCGGTCGCGAAGCGGTAGCCGTTGTGGCCGCTGAACATCAGGTTGTGGTCGACCGAATCGGGGTCGTTATGGGTGTGGGCGATGTCCTGCAGGGTCTTCTGGATGCAGAAGCTGCGCGGGTCGGCCTTCTTGCCGGTGGAGAAATCGGGCTCTTCCTGCGACCAGTTGGAGAAGCGGCACTGCGAGAGGCAGCCCATGCAGTTCACCTGGTCGAGCCGGATTTCCTCGGCGGTTTCGGGGGTTTCGAAGACGAGGGTGGAATCCGGGGTGCGCATCGCCTCGGTGAAGCCCTCGCGCTCCCAGGCGTGGACGTCCTTGAGGTCGGCCGGGGTGAGCCAGACCGGGCGCTTGCGCGGGCCGACGCCGTATTCCTCGGTATGCTCGCCGACCGGCTCGGTGGTGTAGGCGACCTGCCGCTCGTTGCGGGCGCGCAGGCCCTGGATGAAGCCGTTGTTCACCGCGCTGGAATAGAAGCCGGTGGGCGAGAAGCGGTTGAGGAAGACGTCGCCCTGCTTGAGGGTGAGGAGCTTCTGCTTCCAGACGTCGCTGATCGGGCTTTCCCTGGTCAGCAGCGGGCGGGTGCCGAACTGGAAGGCGACGGGGCCGAGATCCGGATTGTCGATCCAGTCCTCCCATTCCTCGAGCCACCAGACGCCGCCGGCCATGATGATCGGCGTCTCGCCGAGGCCGAACTCGCGCATCTGCCGGCGCAGCGCGATGACGCGGGGCAGCGGGCTTTCGGGCCTGGTCGGGTCTTCGGAGTTGGACAGGCCGTTATGGCCGCCGGCGAGCCAGGGGTCTTCGTAGACGACGCCGCCGAGCAGTTCCTGCGCCTTGTGGTAGGCGCGGCGCCAGAGCGCGTTGAAGGCGCGGGCGGAGGAGACGATCGGGTAGTAGTGGATGTTGAATTTCGAGGCGATTTCCGAGAGCCGGTAGGGCATGCCGGCGCCGCAGGTGATGCCGTTCACGAGGCCTTTCGCGCCTTCGAGGATGCCGGTGATGACGCGCTCGGCGCCGCCCATCTCCCAGAGGATGTTGGCGTGGATGCGCCCCTGGCCGCCCGATTCCTCGTGCGCGCGCCGGGCCTGGGCGATGCCGCCCTCGATCGCGAAGGCCACGAGCTCCTCGTGGCGGGCGCGCCGCGTGGTGCCGTGATAGACCTGCGGGACCGGACGGCCGGAGTCGTCGTAGCTGTCGGCATTGACGGCGCTGAACGTGCCGACGCCGCCCGAGGCGGCCCAGCTTCCGGCCGAAAGTCCGTTGGAGACCGCCACACCCTTGCCGCCTTCGACCAGCGGGAGAACATCGACGCCGCCCATCCTGATCGCGTTGATCGTCTTCATCGTCTCGATAACCTGTTCATCGCCTGCGCGATGCCATCCTGAGTTTCACTGCCGCCCGCCGTCCATCGTCGCGCGCCGCCCCGTGCCGGGCCGGCCGTGGGCGAGGATCGGGTGTCGGGCGGGGGGTGCCGCCGAAACGCCGATCCGGCTTGCTGGGCCGGCTTGCGGTGCCGCATCGCGAACGCCTGCACCGTCCGGATACGAATTCATATCATCATTCGGATGCACGAGAAACCGCCGCGTGAGACGCCGATACACGAAACCGTCATGCACCGTCCACAAAATCCGCACGCGCCGCGCGCCAGCGCTGCCAGCCCGCCGCGCGCAGCTCGCAGGCCGGGCAGGTGCCGCAGCCATAGCCCCAGTCGTGCAGCGTGGCGCGCTCGCCGCGATAGCAGCTGTGGCTGCCGGTCCGCAGCGCCTCGACCAGCGCGGCGCCGCCGAGTTCGGCGGCGAGCTCCCAGGTGGCGGCCTTGTCGCGATACATCAGCGGCGTCTCGACCGTGACGGCGCGGTCGAGGCCGAGCGAGAGGGCGAGCTGCATGGCCTGCATCGTCGTGTTCCGGCAGTCGGGGTAGCCGGAATAGTCGGTCTCGCACATGCCGCCGACCAGCGCGCCGATGCCGCGGCGATAGGCGAGGGCGGCGGCATAGGTGAGAAAGAGCAGGTTGCGGCCGGGGACGAAGGTGT
>JAJZFF010000552.1 GCA_021805485.1 Pseudomonadota bacterium | reverse complement strand
ATCGTCCGGCAGACGCTGCTGGGCCTGGCCCAGCGCGCCGCCCGCGTCTGAGCCTCAGGCGCCGTAGCCGCCGCCGCCCGGCGTTTCGATCACGATCGCATCGCCGGCCGCGAGTTCGGCCTGGTCGCGGCCGCCGAGCGGCTCGATCCGCCCATCCGCCCGTTCCACCAGCTGGGTGCCGGTGGCGCCGTCGCCGCCGCCGGCGAGGCCGAACGGCGCCACGTTGCGCCGGGAGGCGACGATCGTGGCCGTCATCGGTTCGAGGAAGCGGATCCGCCGCACCACGCCGTCGCCGCCGCGCCAGCGCCCCGCCCCGCCCGAGCCGCGCCGGATGGCGAAGGTTTCGAGCCGCACCGGGTAGCGCAGTTCCAGCACCTCGGGGTCGGTGATCCGCGTGTTGGTCATGTGCGTGTGCACAGCCGAGCATCCGTCGAACCCGTCGCCCGCGCCCGCGCCGCCGCAGATCGTCTCGTAATACTGGGTGCGGGCGTTGCCGAACAGGAAGTTGTTCATCGTCGCCTGGGCGGAGGCGCAGGCGCCGAGCGCGCCGAGGAGCGCGGCCGTCACCGCCTGGCTGACCTCGGTATTGCCGGCGACGACGGCCGCCCCGGGCGCGGGATTGAGGAAGCTGCCCGCGGGAATGACGATGCGGAGCGGCTTGAGGCACCCTTCGTTGAGCGGAATGTCGTCGGCGACGAGACAGCGGAACGCGTAGAGCACGGCGGCGCGGGTGACCGCGGGCGGGGCGTTGAAATTGCCCGCATCCTGCACGCCGGTGCCGGTGAAATCGATCGTCGCGGCGCGGGCGCCGTGATCGACGGCGATGCGCACGCGCAGCTTCGCGCCGTCATCCATCACGTAGTCGAACCCGCCGTCGCCGAGGGCGCCGATGGCGCGGCGAACGCTGGCCTCGGCATTGTCCATCACGTGTTTCGCGTAGGCCTCGACCATGCTCCAGCCATGGCGCGTCACCATCGCCTCGAAGGCGGCGATGCCGGCCTCGTTGGCGGCGAGCTGGGCCTTGAGGTCGGCCACGTTCTCGTCCGGATTGCGCGCCGGATAGCGCGCGCCGGCGAGCAGGGCGCGGAACGCCTCTTCCTGGAAGGCGCCGCGGTCGACGATCAGCAGGTCATCGATGACGACGCCCTCTTCCTCCAGACGTGTCGCGAAGGGCGGCGCCGACCCCGGGGTGAGGCCGCCGACATCCGCGTGGTGGCCGCGCGAGGCGACGAAGCCGCGGATGCCGCCGTCCGGCCCGAAGATGGGGGTGACGACGGTGATGTCCGGCAGGTGGGTGCCGCCGTCATAGGGATTGTTGAGGGCGACGGAGTCGCCGGGGCGCAGCCTGGCGCCGCGGCGGCGCAGCACGGTGCGCACGCTCTCGCCCATCGCGCCGAGATGCACCGGCATGTGCGGCGCGTTGGCGATCAGCGCCCCCGTCGCGTCGAACAGGGCGCAGGAGAAGTCGAGCCGTTCCTTGATGTTGACGCTGCTCGCGGTGTGGCGCAGCACGGCACCGCTCTGCTCGGCGATCGCCATGAACAGGTGGTTGAACAGCTCGAGCCGGATCGGGTCGGGGCGGCCGTGATCCTGCGCGTCCGCCACCCGGGTCGCGCTCGCGGTCCTGTGCATCACGAGGTGGTTGCGCGCCGAGATTTCCGCGGCCCAGCCGGGTTCGATGATCGTGGTCGCGTTGGCCTCGCGCAGCATGGCGGGGCCGGCGATCCGGTCGCCGGCGCGCAGCGCCTCGCGGTCGAAGACCGGCACCTCGTGCCAGGCCCCGCGCAGATAGGCGCGGACGGTATCGACCGGCGCCAGCGCCTCGCCGCCGCGCGGCGGCAGCTCGGCTTCCTCGATCGCCTCGCCGGGGATGGAGACCGCGACGTCGATCATGTCGACGATGACCGGGCGGCCCGGGCTGATGAAACCGAAGATGCGGCGGTGGGCGGCCTCGAAGGCCGCGCGCATGGCGTCCGCCGTGTCCATCGCCACGGCGAGCGGCGTGTCGGTGCCGGCATAGCGCAGATGCGCGGTATCCCGCCGCAGGCCGTCGCCGCCGAGTTCGGCGCGGCAGGCGGCGGCCAGGTCGTCGGCGATGCCGGCGATGGCGGGGACCGCCTGATCGTCGAGCACCAGTTCCACGGCCTGCTCGCGCTGGGCGCTGCGCTCGGCGAGGCCCATGCCGTAGGCCGAGAGGACGCCGGCGAGCGGGTGGATGAAGATCGTGCCGATGCCGAGCTCCTCGGCCACCAGGCAGGCGTGCTGCCCGCCCGCGCCGCCGAAGCAGACCAGCGCGAATTCCGAGGGATCGACGCCGCGCTCGATCGAGATCTGGCGGATCGCATGCGCCATCCGCGCGACCGCGATGGCGATATAGCCCTCGGCGATGGCCTCGGGGCTGCGCGCGGTGCCCGTCGCGGCGGCGATGTCGCGGGCGCGGTCGGCGAACAGGCGGGCGACCGTTCCGGCATCCAGCCGTTCATTGGCGTGCGGGCCGAAAATGGCCGGGAAATGGTCGGGATTCAGCTTGCCGAGGAACAGGTTGGCGTCGGTCACGGTCAGCGGGCCGCCGCGCCGGTAGCAGGCCGGGCCGGGCACCGCGCCGGCGCTGTCGGGGCCGGCGCGCAGCCGCGCGCCATCGAACTCGAGGATCGAGCCGCCGCCGGCCGCGACCGTGTTGATCGCGAGCATCGGCACCCGCAGGCGCACACCGGCGATCTCGGTCTCGAAGGAACGGGCATAGGCGCCGTCGTAGAGCGCGACATCGGTCGAGGTTCCGCCCATGTCGAAGCCGACGATGCGGGTGAAGCCGGCCATCGCCGCCGTCCGCGCGGCGCCGACGATGCCGCCCGCCGGGCCGGAGAGGATCGCATCCTTGCCGCTGAACCGCGCGGCATCGGCCAGGCCGCCATGCGACTGCATGAATTCCAGCTTCGCGCCGCCGAGGCCGGCGCCGACCTTCCGCACATGACGGCGCAGCACGGGCGAGAGATAGGCATCGGCCACGGTCGTGTCGCCGCGCGGCACCAGGCGCAGCAGCGGGCTGACCGCGTGGCTCGCGGAAACCTGGGTGAAGCCGGCCTCGGCCGCGAGGGCGGCGAGCCGCCGCTCGTGGGCGGGGTGCTGCCAGGCGTGCATCCGCGCGATGGCGACCGCCTCGATCCCCTCCGCGCGCGCCGCGGCGAAGGCGGCGCGGGCCGCATCCTCGTCGAGCGGCTCGATCTCGGTGCCGTTCGCGTCGATCCGCCCGCCGATTTCGGCGACGCGCT
>JAJZFF010000554.1 GCA_021805485.1 Pseudomonadota bacterium | reverse complement strand
CCGATCTCTGGACGGGAGCGGTGTCGGAATCACAGTGTGCGCCAACGGACTTCAGGGCCGAGAAACAGCGGCGGATCAGCGAAAAGCTGCAACGCGAGCTCGGTCCGGTCATCGTCGGGCTGCTCTCCGAGCCCGCCGTCATAGAGATCATGCTCAATCCGGACGGCACGCTGTGGGTCGAACGGCTAGGGCAGCGAATGGACCAGTTCGGCACGATGACCTCGACCAATGCCGAGGCCCTCATCTCCACGGTGGCCTCGACGCTCCGCGCCGAAATCACCCGGGACAACCCTATCCTCGAATGCGAGCTCCCGCTCGATGGGAGCCGCTTTGAAGCCCTGATCCCGCCCGTAGTGGCCGCCCCGGTCTTCACGATCCGGCGGAAGGCCCTCAAGGTGTTCACCCTGGCCGATTACGTGGACCAGGCGGTGATGACCGAGCCGCAACGCGAGCTCATTTGCGCAGGCATCCAGCGCCGACAAAACTTCCTCATTGTGGGCGGGACCGCGACGGGCAAGACCACGCTCGCCAACGCCGTCATAGACCAGATCAGCCAAGTCGCCCCCGATCACCGGCTTGTGATCATCGAGGACACAGCGGAGATCCAATGCTCCGCCAAGAACACCGTCATGCTCCGGTCGGCCGACAAGGTGGACATGACGCGGCTTCTCAAGGCGACGATGCGCCTGCGCCCGGATCGCATCTGCGTGGGCGAGGTCCGCGGGCCGGAGGCGCTGGCGCTCCTGAAAGCGTGGAACACCGGACACCCCGGCGGGGTGAGTACGGTTCACGCTAATGACGCGAGGGCCGGTCTGATCCGGCTCGAACAGTTGATCGCCGAGGTGAGCCAGAATCCCATGCCTCAACTGATCGGCGAGGCGGTGGATTGGATCGTCTCGATCGAGCGGACGCAAAGCGGTTCTCGCCGCGTGCGCGAGGTCCTGTCCGTCAGGGGGCACGACGGCAGGGGCTACATTTTCGAAAACGAGGAGACCAACCATGCCTGACGTACGACGCCTGTCCGGCGCTCTCGGTCGCGCAGCGCCGACGCTCGTGCTGTTGGCTCTCATGCTCGCCCTGTCGGCCCACAACGCCCATGCCTCGGCCGCCGGCGGGCCAGGTCTCCCCTGGGAGTCGCCGTTGACGACGTTCGTGGACAGCATCAAGGGGCCGGTGGCGTTCGCGATTTCGCTGCTCGGCATCATCGTGTGCGGTGCTCTGCTGATTTGGGGCGGCGAGATTTCCGAGTTCGTGCGCCGCTCCGTCATGCTGGTGCTGGTGATCGCCTTGCTGGTGCTCGCAACCAACGTGCTGTCCGGCCTCTTCGCGACGGCGGCGGTGGTCATTTGACCGATCTCCGCACGACGCCGCTTCACCGCGCGCTCCACCGGCCGAACCTGATCATGGGCGGGGAGCGCGAATTGGTGCTCACAACGGCCCTGGTCGCCGGCGGGCTGGCGGTCGCCAGCATGAATGTCCCGGCAGCGCTCATTTCCGGCATCGTCTGGCTGCTCTGCATCACGGGGCTGCGCATGATGGCTAAGGCCGATCCCCAAATGAGCCGCGCGTATCTACGGTTTCTGAAATACGGCAAGTACTACGCAGCGCGTTCACGCCCCTTCCGTTCGGAATAGATCATGCTCGCCGTCAAGCCGTTCCGCGACAAGGCCAAAGCCCTCCCTGATCTCCTGAATTGGGCCGCCCTGATTGATGACGGGATTGCCCAGGGCAAGGACGGTTCGCTGATGGCAGGCTATTTTTATGCCGGCCCTGACCTCGCGAGCTCGACGCCCGCGCAGATGAATTACCTTACCGAGCGCGTCAACGCGGCTCTTGCACGCCTCGGAAGCGGGTGGGTGACCTGGCATGAAGCCGTGCGGATGCCGACGACGGGCTACCCGCCGCGGGCGGCGAGTGCGTTCCCCGACCCGATCAGCGGCCTTGTCGATGAGGAACGTCGGCGCGGGTTCGAGGCAGAAGGCGCGCACTACGAAACTGAATATGCACTGATCCTCTATTACACGCCCCCGCTGCGGGCCAAGAGCCGACTGGCGGATATGGTCTATGACGACGACGGGGTTTCCAAGGTCTCCCTCGGGGACCGCATTCTCTCTGGTTTCAAGAAGGCTCTCGGTGACCTGGAGGACACGCTCGGCGACGTGGTGCGGCTACGCCGCATGTCCGGCTTCACAGTCACGGATGACTACGGCCGCGAACACCTGCGCGACGATCTGCTCAACTTCCTCAATTTCTGCCTGACGGGCGAGCGGCTGTCGCTCAACGTGCCGGATCACGGCATGTATCTCGATGCCCTGCTCGGCGGGCGCGAGCTCTGGCCGGGCGACACGCCGAAGCTCGGCGCGCGGTTCATCGCCGCGGTGGCGATCGAGGGTTTCCCGGGTGAGTCCTACCCCGGCATCCTCGATATGCTGAACCGCCTCCCGATCAGCTATCGCTGGTCGACTCGCATGATCTATCTCGACCAGCATGAGGCGCTGAGCGAGCTACGGAAGTATCGCCGCAAGTGGCGCCAGCGGGTGCGCGGCTTCTGGACGCAGATATTCAGGACGCAAGGCGGCATCGTCAACGAGGACGCGCTCCTGATGGCGACGGAAACCGAGGCCGCCATGACGGAAGCGAGCTCGGCCCTCGTCACCTTCGGCTACTACACGCCGGTGATCGTGCTGCTGGACACCGATCGCGACGCGCTCGCCGAGCACGCGCGCATGGTGGTTCGCGAGGTCCAGCGCGGCGGCTTCAACTGCCGGATAGAGACGGTCAACACCATGGAGGCATGGCTCGGCTCTATCCCGGGTCATCCTCTTCCGAACATCCGCCGCCCGCTCGTGCACACCCTGAACCTGGCCGATCTGCTGCCGCTGTCGAGCGTGTGGGTAGGGCGGGAGGAAAGCCCGTGCCCCTTCTACCCGGAGGGCTCGCCGCCGTTGCTGTACGCCGCAACCCACGGCGCGACGCCGTTCCGGCTCAACCTCCATGTCGGCGATGTCGGGCACACGCTCGTTTTCGGGCCGACCGGTGCCGGCAAGTCGGTCCTGCTTGCCACGGCTGCCATCCAATTCCGCCGCTACCCGCGCGCCACGATCTGCGCCTTCGATAAGGGCCGGTCGATGTGGGCCACGGTAGAAGCGTGCGGCGGCCGGTTCTATGACGTGGGGGTGGCGGCATCCGGGCCGGCTTTCTGCCCGCTCTCCGACCTGGCGACCGAAGGCGATCTCGCGTGGGCCGAGGAATGGATTGCCACCTGCTTCCAACTC
>JAJZFF010000289.1 GCA_021805485.1 Pseudomonadota bacterium | reverse complement strand
ATCGGCACCAGCACGCCCACGGGAGGCAGCATCTTGGTCGAGAGCATCCACAGCAGCGTGCCGCGCGTGCGTTTCGTCGGGTAGAGCGCCATGGCGAAGGCGGCGGGAATCGCCAGCGCCAGGGCGGCGAGCGTGGC
Organism: Pseudomonadota bacterium; assembly: GCA_021805485.1. The sequence goes on along the minus strand of JAJZFF010000289.1, from coordinate 13,595 downwards.
GCCGAGGGAGATCACGACGCTGTTGAGCGCGAAGCCGAGATAGTCGGCGCGGGCGAAGACCTCGCGGTAGTTCTCCAGCGTCGGCGTGAACACGAACAGTGGCGGGGTCGCGATCGCCTCGACTTCGGTCTTGAAGGACGCCGCGAACATCCAGGCGATGGGGAAGAACATCGCCAGCGCGGCGATCCAGGCGAGTGCGCCGGCGACGCGGTGGGATTTGGAGTGGCGCGTCATCGCCGCTTCCCCGGGTTTGCCACGCTAGACATCCAGCCGCCGTGCCACCGAGCGCAGCAGGAAGGCGGCCATGATGTTGGCGAGGATGATGGCGATGACGCCGGCGGCGGAGGCGCCGCCGACATTGAAGGCGAGCAGAGCGCGCTGATAGATGAGAAAGGCGAGATTGGTCGTGGCCAAACCCGGACCGCCGGAGGTTGTGACGTAGATCTCGGCGAAGACGGAGAGCAGGAAGATCGTCTCCATCATCACGACGACGCTGATGGCGCGGCCCATGTGCGGGATCTGGATGTGGAAGAACACCGCCAACGGCCCGGCACCGTCGATCGAGGCGGCCTCCAGCGTCTCCTCGTCCAGCGATTGCAGCGCGGTCAGCAGGATGAGGAACGCGAACGGCAGCCATTGCCACGCGACAATGATCACCACCGCGGTAAGGGGGATCGCGCCGAAGAAGTCGATCACCGGCAGGCCGAGACTGCGGCAGATCCAGGCGAACAGACCGTTCACCGGATGCATCAGCAGATTCTTCCAGATCAACGCGCTCACGGTCGGCATGACGAAGAAGGGCGAGATCATCAGCACCCGCGCGATGCTGCGTCCGGAGAATCGGGTCTCGAACAGGGCGGCGAGCACGGTGCCGAGGCCGACGGTGATGGCGAGGACCGCGAGCACCAGTTCGACGCTGACCAGCAACGCCGAGTAGAGCGAGGAATCCTCGAGCAGGAAGCGGTAGTTGGCGAGGCCGGCGAAGCCGCCGATGGCCGGGTTGAGCAGGTTGTAGCGCTCGAAGGAGAACCACAGCGTCATCGCCAGCGGGACCAGCGAGAACACCAGGAGCAGCAGTACCGAGGGCCCGACCAGCGGCAGCGTCGCCACGCGGCCGCCGAGCCCTTTGCGCCGTGCCAATCCCGCCAGGATCGCTGTCTTTGCCTGCATGTCTGCCGCCGTGTCCGGCCCCGGCCAGGGGAGCACCGCCCCCCTGGCGCGGCGGCGCCCTACTGGATGTAGCCGGCCTGCTGCATGGTGCTCTTGGTCGCTGCCTGCGCCTTGGCCAAGGCGTCGTCGACGCTCATCTGCCCGGCCAGCGCGGCGGCGACGAACTGGCCGACCTGGGTGCCGATGCCCTGGAATTCGGGAATCGCCACGTACTGGATCCCGGTGTAGGGGACCGGGTTCTTCGTCGGGTGGTTGATGTCGGCGGAGAGGATCGCCGTCTTCACCGTCGCCGCGAAGGGTGCGGCCTTGATGTAATTGGGATTGTCGTAGGTCGACTGGCGCGTTCCCGGCGGCACGCCGGTCCAGCCGTTGGTCTCGCCGACCAGCTTCACATAGTCCTTCGAGGTGGCCCAGGCGAGAAAGCTCTTGGCCGCGTCGGCCTTCTTGGAGGAGGCCGGCACCGCCAGTGCCCAGGACCAGAACCAGCCGGTGCCGTGTTCGGTGACGCCATGCGGCGCCGCGGTGAAGCCGACCTTGTCGGCGACCTGGCTCTTGGTCTTGTCGAACACCATGCCGGCGGCGACGGTGGCGTCGATCCACATCGCGCAGTGGCCGGTGCTGAACAGCGCCAGATTCTCGTTGAAGCCGTTGCCGGTTACGCCCGGCGGGCCGTCGCGGTGGAGCAGGTTGACGTAGTAGTTGATCGCGGCTTTCCACGGCGCCGAGGTCAGCTCGGGGTTCCATTTCATGTCGAACCACTGGCCGCCGAAGCCGTTCACCAGCGTATCGACGAAGGCCATGTTCTCGCCCCAGCCGGCCTTGCCGCGCAGGCAGATGCCGTACTGCTCCTTGGATTTGTCGGTGAGCTTGTCGGCGAACTGTGCGATCTCGTCATAGGTCGGCTTGGCCGGCATCTTGAGCCCGGCGGCGTCGAACAGGTCCTTGCGGTAGAAGGTGAAGGAGCTCTCGGCATAGAACGGCACGGCGTAGAGCTTGCCGTTGGCCGAAAGCGCGTCCCGCACGCCCTTGAAGATGTCATTGTAGTCGTAGGACGCGGGAAATCCGTTGAGCGTCAGCAGCCAGCCCTGCTTGCCCCAGATCGGCGTTTCGTAGCTGCCGATGGTGAGGATGTCGAACTGCCCGCCCTTGGTGGCGATGTCCGTGGTGACTCGCTGGCGGAGCACGTTCTCCTCCAGCACCACCCAGTTGATGGTGTTCCCGGTCTGCTGCTCCCACTTCGAGGACAGCTTCTGCATGGTGATCATGTCGCCATTATTGACCGTGGCGATGGTGATGGTCGCCGCCGACGCGACGCCCGCGGCGGCGGCGAGCAGCGTGGAACAGGCGAGCAGGTGGGGGATGCGCATGCGGTTGTTTCCTCTCCCGGATAGGGTCTTGGCGCCGTTCGTCCGAAGCGGCCGAGGCCTGAGCGTGTGCCCGGTCGGCGGGCAGATGATCAGATCAGCGCGACCCTTGTCAAGCTGCGGTTGTGGTGTCGAGAATGGCGGCGGCTGTGGGCTCGTCGGTGATGATGCCGTTCAGCAGTCCGCCCACGAGCGCGCCGCGCAGGGCGGCGACCTTCGCCGCGCCGGCGCCGATGCCGACGCGGATCTGGTCCGCCGCCGGGCGTGGCGTCAGCCCGGTGGCGCGCGCGTTGGCGGCGCCCTCGAGCAGCCGGCCGCCGGCGTCGAAGGAATGGCCGGCGATCTCGCCCACCGCGCCGGCGCGCAGCAGCTCCGTCAGCTCGCCGTCGCTGATGCAGCCGGCGGCATGCAGCGGCGATTGCCAGCCGATGTGCCCGACGCCGACGAGCAGCACCGCGGCCTCCGCCATCAAGGCCTGCAGGGTCGCGAACGCGCGCTGCGATTGCAGCAGGCGGCGCTCCTCGATGGTGGCCGCCACCACCGGAAGGGGCATCGGGTAGCACTGCGCGCCGATGCGCTCCGCGATGCGCATGACCGGCTCGGTGGCGATCGCGCGGCCGTCGGCAGTGATGATGCCGCAGAGCGAGAACAGCTTGTGCTGGGGCGCATGCATCGGGCGCAGCTCGGCGGCGGTCGCGCGCAGCGTGCTGCCGGTCGAGACGCCGAGCACCAGCGGTGCTTTCTGCGCGAACCAGCGCTCCAGCCAGCGCGCCCCGGCGACCGCGAGGCCGGCGAGCGCCGCGTCCGAGCCGTCTGCGGGGACCACCTCGCAGCTGCGCAGCCCGTAGCGTTCGGTCAGTCGGGCCCCGAGCGCCATGCTCGTCCCGATCGGGTGGTCGAAGCGGAACTTGATCAGCTTCTCCTCGACGGCGAGCGAAACCAGGCGCTGCACCGCCTGGCGGGAGAGATGCATCAGGGCCGAAATCTCGTCCTGCGTCCGCCCGCCGATATAATAGAGCCACGCGGCCCGCGCCGCCTGCTCCAGCCGCGCCGCTCCGCTCGCCCGCTCGCCCGTGTCCGACATCCGTTCCGGCCGCTTTCCTCTGCGCCCCTATAATGCTCAGAGGCCGGGCATTTGACCATACGGACTCCGGTCGCCGCGGCGCCGGGTCAGCCGCGGCGGCGTCGGCGCCCCCGCTTCAGGAGTGCCGCGCCTTCGCCGGCGGCACCGTGGGCTCGACGCCGCTCGCCCCGCCATGCGAGCCGGCCTTGACCGTCTCCAGACCTTCCCGTTGCGCCGGATTGGTCACCACGGCGACCCGCTCGCCGGAATAGGCGGCCGCAGGTGGGGCCGCGACGACCCGGTCCGTCGGCTTCAGCCCCGACAGGACCGTCACGTTCGCGCCCATGTCATTGCCGACCTTGACCTCGTGCAGCTGGATCCGATCGTTCGAATCGACGGTCGCGATCTGCAAGCCGTGCTGCTGGAAAATCAGCGCCGTCGTGGGGACGGTGAGCGCGGAGGGGTCTGGGGGAAGCTGGAAGTGGACCTCCGCATAGGTGCCGGGCATGAGTTCGCCGGTCGGATTCGGGGCCCAGAGTTCGACCAGCAGCGTCCGCGATTCGATGTTGATCGCCCGCGCCGTCGTCGCCACTCTGGCCGCGAAGTCCCGGTTCGGGAACTGCGGAATATGCAGCGACGCCTCCATCCCGTTGCGGATCGAGGCGGCATAGATCTGCGGAACCTTGACGAACACACGCATCATGTGGACGTCCGCGACGCGGAACATCTCGACCTGGTTGCCGATCCCGTTCGCCTTGACGAAGGCGCCGATATCGGTCTCGCGCGCGGTCACCACACCGTCGAACGGCGCCAGAAGCCGTTTGAAGTCCAGCAATGCCTTGAGCGAGTTCACGCGCGACTGCGCGGCCAGCCGGCGCGCGGTGGTCGCCTTGTAGCCATAGGTCTTCTCGTCCGAGTTCTGCTGTGAAACCGCCGTCGTCGCGACCAATCGCTCCCACCGCTTGGCGGTGATCTCGGCGAGTTTCTCGTCCGCCACAGCGACGTTGAAATCGGCCTGAGCCTGCTGGTAGTCCTGATCCAGCGTCGGCGTGTCGATCGTGGCCAGCAGATCCCCTGCCTTTACGGTGTCACCGTAGTCCTTGTACCATTTGACCACATAGCCGCTCACCTGCCCGTAGATGGGGGCCTCATACCAGGCATTGACATCACCTGGCACGACCAGCGGCTTGTTTGCGGCGGCCGGCGTCGGGGTGATCACACTCACGCTCGGGACGGCGGCTTCCGCGGCATTCGTTTTCAGCGCCGCGACGTTCGCCTGACGATTCTCGATGCCATGGATCGCCAGGCCGACGGCGCCCGCCCCCGCGAGCCCGAGCACGATCGGGGTGAGTACTCGGCGCTTGCGCGTTGCCGGCATGGCAGTCCTCCCGTGCGGTTGCGTTTCCGCTCGCTCCGTTGCGGCCAGCGGTGCGTGACCGCCGACGGTGCCCGTCATGGTATCTCCTGTTCGGAATTGGCGTGCCGGTGGACGATGCTGAACACCGCCGGGACGAACGTGAGGGTGGAAACGGTTGCCAGGAGCAGGCCGCCGATCACGGCACGCCCGAGCGGCGCATTCTGCGCATCGCTCAGGCCGCTGGCCATCGGTAACATGCCGATCATCATCGCACCCGCGGTCATCAGAACGGGCCGGAGCCGCGCATACCCCGCGTCGATCGCCGCCTCGGTCGCGCTCAGGCCCTGCGCCAGCCGCTCGCGGGCGAAGCTGACCACCAGGATGCTGTTCGCGCTGGCCACGCCCATGGTCATGATCGACCCCGTCAGGGCCGGCACGGAGAGCGGCGTTCCGGTGAGGAAGAGCATCCAGACGATGCCGGCGAAGGCGGCGGGGAGGGCGGTGATGATCACGAACGGGTCCAGCCAGGACTGGAAGTTCACGCAGATCATGAGATAGATCAGGACCAGCGATCCGATCAGCCCGAGGAACAGCTGCGAATAGGTCTCCGCCATCGTCTGGACCTGGCCGCGGACCACGATGCGCGAACCTGGCGGGCGGTCCTTCGCCGCATCGGCAAGAATCTGCTGAACGTCGTGATTGATGCCGCCGAGATCGCGCCCGGATTGGCCGGCGTAGATGTCGATGACTGGCTGCACGTTGTAGTGCGAGACCGCGGCAGCGGACGGCACGGTCTTGATGGTCGCGATGGCGCCGAGAATCTGCTGCGGGCGATATTCCCCCGCGCCGGACACGGCCCCGATGTGCTGCGGGCGAATTCCCGTGCTGGCGGGGTGGCCGGCAATCGCGCCGCCCTCCGATCCCGGGCCGGAGCCGTTGCCGGTGATCGGCAGATTGGCGAGGTCGCTCAGCGAGTCGATGCGGTACTGAGGCATCATCGCCTGCAGTTCGTAGGAGATGCCGTTCTTCGGGTTGAGATAGAAGTTCGGTCGCACCTGGAAGCTGCCGGACAGCGTGTCCAGAACCGATGTCGCGACATCGGCCTGGGTGATGCCGACCTCCTGCGCCAGCGAGCGATTTACGTTCACATAAAGCTCCGGGTAGTCGAACCGCTGCTGTATGCGGGCATCGACGACGCCCGGAACCTGCGCGATTTTCGCCAGCAGCTGGGACGCGTAGTTGAAGTTCCTCTGCTGGTCCGGCCCCACGACCTGCACGTCGATAGGCGCCGGGTTCCCGAAGTTCAGGATCTGCGTGCGGATATCCGCGGGCAGGAAGGCGAAGGTCACGCCCGGGAACATGGCCGGCAGGCGGCGGCGCAGGATGTCGCTGTAGAGCGCGGTCGGCTGATGGTCCTCGGCTTCCTGCACCCAGATGTCGGCGTCCTCGGGACCGATCGTCCCGGTGTTGTTGTAGGCCATGTCGACGGGGCTGTAGGGAAGGTCGATGTTGTCGACGATGTTCGTGATCTCGTTCGCGGGAATGACGGTGCGGATGAACTTCTCGATCTGATCGCAGAGGCGCGCCGTCTCCTCGATCCGCATCCCGGTCGGCGCGCGGACGTGCAGCGCGATCGCGCCGCCATCGACCTGCGGGAAGAAATTATTGCCGAGCCAGGGCCCGAGGAGACCGACGGAGGCGATGACGACTGCAAGGAAGCCCGCGATGTACAGCACCGGGCGCTGAAGTATCCGGACCAGGACACCACGGAACCAGTCGCGGAATTTGAGGAAGCCCGACTCGAACCCGCGCTGGAACAGCTTGAGCGGATTACGGGTGGGCGGACGGGTGGGTGGGCCGTGACCCCCGCCATGAACCGCCATGGCATCGTGGCCGGAGAGCAGGAATTTCGCCATGAGCGGCACGATGGTGATCGAAAGCAGGAATGCCCCGATCATCGCGTAGATCACGGATTCGGCCAGCGGGACGAACAGGAACCCCGAAACGCCGCCGAGCTGGAACATCGGCACGAAGACGATGCAGATGGCGAGGAGGGACACGAACGAAGGCAGCACGATCTGCGCGGCGCCCTCGAGGATCGCGCTCTCGATATCCTTGCCCATCTCGAGATGGGTGCTGATGTTCTCCAGCGTCACCGTGGCGTTGTCGACGAGCAGCCCGACGGCGAGCGCGAACCCGCCAAGGGTCATGACGTTGATCGTCTCACCCGTGAGTTGCAGGCCGATCAGGCCGACGAGGATGGAGAGCGGGATCGTCACGGTGATGATGGCGGTCAAGCGCCAGCTGCCCAGGAACATCAGCACCATGAGTCCCGTCAGCACGGCGGCGAGCGCGGCCTCGCGAACCACGCCGCTGACCGCGTCATGGACGAAGACGGATTGGTCACCGATGGCGTCGATCCGCAGGCTCTGCGGCAGCGCCTCCCGCAGCCGTGGCAGCAGCGCCTTTGCGCCGCTGATCACGTCGAGCGTCGAGACGGAGCCGACCTTGATGACCGGCAGCAACACCGCCGGGGAGCCGTTGATGTGGACGAGGTTGGTCTGGGGTGGAGCGCCGTCATGCACGTTGGCGATATCGTGCATGTAGATGACCGTGCCGTTCGACTTCTTCACCGGCATGGTATCGATGCTGTCGATGTCATCCGGGGCGGAGTTCAGCTTGATATGCCACTCGTACGGACCGATCTTCTGGGTGCCGGCCGGGATGATCAGGTTCTGGTTGGACAGCGCATTGACCACGTCCTGCGGCGAGACGTGGTTCGCCTGCATCGCCTGCAGGTTGAGGTCGGCTTGCACCGTGCGGTTGAGGCCGCCATAGGGGATCGGCACCTCGCTGCCGGCGATGCTGGCGAACTGGGGGCGAATGTAATTCATGGCGACGTCGAAGAGTTCGTACGGCGTCAGCCCCTGTCCGGACAGCGCCAGCTGGATGACGGGCACCGAGGACGCATTATAGGCGAGCACATAGGGCGGGGTCGTGCCCTCCGGCATGAAGCGCAGCACCGTCTGGGCCGCGCCCGTGACCTGGGCGACCGCCTTTGTGACGTTGGCGCCCGGCTGAAAGCTCAGCTTGATCACGCCGTAGCCGATGACGGATTGCGACTCGATGGCTTTCACATCGCTCGTCATCACCGTGACGATACGCTCAAAATAATAGACAATCCGGTTGGCCATCTCGTCCGGCAACAGGCCGTTGTAGAGCCAGACCGTCGCCACCACCGGGATGCGGATGTCCGGGAACATGTCGATCGGCATCTGCAGCGCGGAGCGGATGCCGAAGAGCAGTATCAGTGCCAGCATGACGATGATCGTCACCGGCTGACGAAGTGATACTTTAACCGCCCACATCGATCAGATCCACCGCTCGCTATGATCGGGTTTGAACCCGAGCAGACAAATATTCACCGCGCGCACGCATCGCCCCCCGCGCTCGCGCAAACCGTGCGTCCGTCTCGCCGTCTCATCGGCCGGTCATGCTGGCAATGACCCCTTTCATCGGGGTTAGTCGCCCCGTTCGGTCGGGCTTTTGCGCCTCCCCCATCGGAATGGTAGCGTATCTCTCGGGTTCCCGGGTCAGCGTTCGGGTCGCGCGGCAGTCGGTACGGGCATACAGGGGAGCGGTGAGGCGTTCAAGCGCCGGCTGGTTTGCGGGGCGCGACGTTAAAATTTCTTTATAGATGAGGACTCTGTGTCCAAAACAGACCCGGTTGTGCTCGAAGTCGCCGATGGCATTGGCCATGTCCGCTTCCGGCGTCCGGAGAAACTGCAGGCCTTCACATCTGCGATGTACTGCAAGGTTCAGGAAATCTGCCGGAACCTGCAGACATCGGGTGAAGTCCATGCCCTGGTATTCTCCGGGGCGACGGAAGTGGCATTTTCAGCCGGCACCGACCTGGCCGAGTACGCGGCGATCGAGACCCCCGAGCAAGGGCTCGCGCTCGACGCGCTCATGGACGCCGCGCTGGATGCCGTGGAACGGTGCCCCGTCCCGACGATTGCGGCGATCTCCGGCATCTGCAGCGGCGGCGGCATCGCCCTTGCGGCCGCCTGCGACCTGCGTGTGGCCGCGCCCAATGCGCGGTTCAGCATCCCGGTCGGCCGAACGCTGGGGCTCGGGCTGAGCCCGGGGAGCTACGAGAGACTGCATGCGCTCATCGGGGTCGCCCCTCTGCGGCACCTCCTGTTCACGGGCCAGCCGATCCCCGCCGCCCGCGCCTTGGAGATCGGTCTGGTCGACGAGCTGGTCAACGATCAATCGGCCTTGCCCGGCCGGGCGGACTATCTTGCCCGGCTCGCCATCAGTCAGGCGCCGCTGGCGATCCAGGCCACCAAGGACGCGCTGCTCTCGCTGCGCCCGGGGCTCGACCGGGAACGGGCCGGCGCGTGGGCACGGCGCGGCTTCGCCAGCGCCGACTTCCGCGAAGCCGTGGACGCGTTCCTGAACAAGCGGCAGACGAATTTCAGCGGACGCTAGTGTGATTATTCAGAAATTCCTATACGAATTTCTGAATCTGAATCACACTAGATTCAATAGGTTAGTGGCCCGCTTACCGCAGAAATTCGGATGCGAATTTCTGGGGCGGGACACTGGCCGGGGCTACGCGCCGGGTCAGAGCAGCGGCACCACATCCTGCTTCAGCCGCCGGCGGAGGGCGCTCTGTGCCGCTTCGTCGGTGAGCTCGGCGCAGAGCAGGTCGAAGAAGGCCTCGCGCGAACCGGCCCGGGAGGCGGCGTTGCGCACCAGCAGGCGTGCGATCGGCCCGGCATGCACCGCGAGCGCGGCCCGCGCCGCCTCGAGCGCCGCGGCCGAGGGGGTGAAGCCGGAATGGCCGGCGAGGCTGGTGCCGGCCGCGGTCGCGCTCGCGTGCGTCGCCGCCGGGCTGCCTGCGCGTCGGGCGTGGGCAAAATCGCGCAGGAAGGCCGCGCGCGTGGTCTCGTCCGGCAGCTCGCGCGCCAGCGCCGCGCGCAGTGTCTCCAGCGTGCCGGCCTCACGCAGCGCGCGGGCGAGGATCACGCGCGCCATCGGGCCGAGATGACGCGTGAGGCTGCGCTCGACCTCTTCCAGCTGAGCCGGATCCCACCTGGTTTCATCCGGATGGCCGAGCTCCAGCTGGCTGACATGAAGCGGGGCCGCATCCGACCTGCGTTCGGCGGTCCCGGGCTCGGTGGTTCCAGACTCGGCGGTTTGGGGCTCGGCGGCCTCGGTGCGCGCCGGCAGCGGCGCCGGGGCGACGATGACGGTGGGTCCCTCCGCTGCGCCGGCCGCCCGCAGCGCCGCGGCGAAGGCGGCGGCGGAGGCGAAGCGCGCGCCCGGTGTCTTGGCGAGCGCGCGCTGCAGCACCGGCACCAGCCAGGCCGCGCCGGCCGCCGCGATCGGGCCCATCGCCGCCGGCTCCGGCCCGGTCAGGCGCAGGATGGCCTGTGTCAGCGAGCGCGCGGCAAAGGGGGCGCTGCCGGCGATGATCTCATAGAGCACCGCGCCGGCGGCGAAGAGATCGGCGCGGTGGTCCACGCCGATGCCGCCCACCTGTTCGGGCGCCATGTAGTTGGGCGTGCCCAGCAGGTCGCCGACCTGCGTCAGGCTGGTCTCGGACAGGCGCGCGATGCCGAAATCGGTGATCTTCGCGTCGCCGGCGGGGGTGAGCATGATATTCGCCGGCTTGATGTCGCGATGGACGATGCCACGCGTGTGGGCATAGTCGAGGCCGCCAAGCACCTGCAGCATCAGCGCGCGCGCATCGAGCCCGGCGCGCGCGGGTGGATCCTTCAGGATGGCCTGCAGCGTGCCGCCCTCGACGAACTCCATCACCAGGCAGGGCGCGGCGAGCTCGTCCAGCACATCATGCACGGCGACGATCGCGGGGTGGTTGCAGCGCCCCGCCGCCTGCGCCTCCTGGCGGAAGCGCTGGAGATATTCGGCCCGCAGCGGCGCGTCCAGATGATCGACGCGCACGGCCTTGATCGCCACCAGCCGGTCGATCACCGGGTCGTGCGCCTTGTAGACGACCCCCATGGCGCCGACGCCGAGCACGGCGAGCGGCCGGTAGCGGCCGATCGTGGAGGGCAGCGGCTCGCTGCTCATCGCCGCCTCCGGGAACGGGGGCCGCGCGTGGTCAGCGCTCCAGCAGGCGCATGGCGCTGTCCAGGCTGCGGCGCATGCGGTTGAAGGCGGCGGCGAGGATGGCGATCTCGTCGCTGCCCTTGCGCTCATACTCCTCGACGTTGGTCTCGCCGAGGCTGACCGCGTTGGCGATGCGCGCGAGCCGCACGGCCGGGCGGATCACGGTGAAGTGCAGCAGCACGTTGAGGATCACCAGCACGAGCACGAACATGCCGCCGAGCACTGCCATGAAGGCAATGAAGGCGGAGCGCGCGTCGGCCATCGCCACCGCCATCGGCACGGAAACCACCTGTGCGCCGACGATATCGTTGAGGTGCCAGCCGAAGCCGTTGGCGCTGCCGTAGGTCTGCACCATCGCCGCGGGCGCGCGGGCGGGTTCGCTGTGGCATTCGAGGCATTGCGCGTCGTGCACGGCGATCGGCCGGGCGAGACTGAGCGAGGGGCCGGTCGGCGTGTCGCGCTCGCCGACGATCTCGGTCTCGCTTGGGTGGTTGCGGAAATCGTTGATCAGGTCGGCTTCCCAGTCCGCCGGCCGGTCCGCCGGGTTGGTCGGGTTCAGCGTCGGCTCGCGGTAGCTGTAGTCGGCGAAGCTCTTCTGCACCGCCTTGAACGTGGTCTGCGCAGCGAAGGAGGGCACGGTGACGGCGAGGAAGCGCCCGTTCAGCTGCGGTGGTGTCACCGGGGCGATCAGCTTGTCCGTGTAGCTGCGCACGGCATTGGCCGCGCTCATCATGATGCGCGCATTCTGCAGCACCTGCCCGCGCGCATCGGCGATGAACAATTCCTGGAGCAGGGCGCCGGCGGCGGCGAAGCCGACCAGAAAGGCGGCGACCACCGCCAGATTGAATTTCGCGCGCAATCTCATGGCAGCCGATGCCCCTTGTTGCGTTCGCTCGGCCGGCCGCGCGGATGCCAGCGGCCATCGGCCGGGGAGGACCGCGGCACCGATCGGTCGACAATAGCAACAACCGCCGACCGCGACAACGACGGCGCGGTTGCAGAGCGGGCCGGACCGGGCCACTCTCGCCCTCCGGCCGGCGCCCTCTGGCCGGCAGCTTGGCGAGGGGGGAATGGGCACAGAGTTCGATCGCCGCACCGAGGATCTCGGCAACATCGTCGAGCTCGGGCACGTCAACACCCGCGTGCCGGACCAGTATCCGGCGACGCTGTTCTACGTCACCGCCCTCGGCCTGACGCGCGACCCCTATCTGATGACCGGCATCACCAACATGTGGGTGAATGTCGGGCGCAGCCAGTTTCATCTGCCGCGCGGCGCGGCGCAGGTGCTGGCCGGGCGCGTCGGGCTGGTGGTGCCGGACCGTGCGGCGCTGCTCGACCGTCTGGCCGCGGCGCGCGAGCCGCTCGCCGGCAGCGCCTTCGCCTTCCGCGAGGCGGAGCGGTTCGTCGAGGCCGTCTCGCCCTGGGGCAATGTCATCCGCCTGCACGCGCCCGGCCCGGACTTCGGCCGCGTGACGCTCGGCATGGCCTATGTCGAGCTCGACGTGGCGCCCGGCACGGCGGAGGCGATCGCGGTCTTCTACCGCGACATCCTGCACGCGCCGGCCGAGCCGGGGATGGATGCCGAGGGGCGCTTCGTCCGCGTGGTCGCGGGGATCGATCAGCACCTGGTCTATCGCGAGACGGAGCGGCCGATCCCGCCGTATGACGGGGCGCACGTGCAGATCACGCTGGTGGATTTCTCTGGCCCCCACCGCCGCCTCGCCGAGCGTGGCCTGATCACCGAGGAGAGCGACGCGCACCAGTACCGGTTCGAAACCCTGGTCGACCCGCGCGACGGCCGGGCCCTGGCGCGGTTCGAGCACGAGGTGCGGAGCCTGCGCCATCCGCTCTACGCGCGCCCGCTGATCAACCGCAATCCGTTCCAGAGCAACCGGCGCTTCGCCCCGGGCCACGAGGACTGGCCCTGGGCGATGGCGCCGGAAGCCTGAGGGGCGCCCGGTTCCCTCAGCTGCTGACGATGGCGCTGGCCGGCAGGCTGGAGAGGCCGAGCAGGGTGATCCGGGTGGCGTCGGGCAGCACCAGGGCGGTGCTGCCGGCGGCGCTGCCGGCGCTGGCGAGCACGCTCTGCGCCGCTCCGGCGCCGTAGCCCTGCAATGAGATCTGGTCGATCGCCGGGTTGAACCCCTCGATCACCGTCGAGCCGCCCGCCTGGCCGGCGACGAAGCCGAAGATCTCGGGCCCGCTGCCGGCGAAGATCAGCGACTGGCCGGCCGAGGCCTGGACATATTCGCTCGCGCCGCCGCCGAACAGGAGATCGTTGCCGGGGCCGGTGAAGATCGCCTCGGTGCCGGCCGTGCCGCCGGCGATCGTGGCGTTGCCGCCGCCGGCGACCAACGTTTCGTTCCCGGTGCCGCCGACCAGAATGTCGTGGGCCGCGGTGGCCGCCCCGGCCAGCGTCTCGTTGCCTGGTCCGCCGACCAGCACGTCGCCGCCGGCGGGACCGGAATAGAGCTGGTCGCCGCTGGCCCCGCCCTGCAGC
>JAJZFF010000115.1 GCA_021805485.1 Pseudomonadota bacterium | reverse complement strand
GAGGCGGCGGGCGGGGCGATGACCGACTGGCGGGGCGCTGAGCTCACGCTGGAGAGCGACGGCACCGCGCTGGCGCTCGGCAATCCCGCCCTGCTCGGCGATGCCGTGGCGCTGCTCGGCGGATGACGCCGGCGATCGTCCATCTCACCGCGCGCTCGGACGACCTGGCCGAATGGCTCGGCCGGGGCGAGACGCTGCACCGGGTGCTTCGCCCGCAGCTTCCGGCCGACTACGAAGGCGCGATGCGCACGATCCTGGCCGAGGGGGCCGAGATGGCGCTGCTGCACGAGGCGGCGGTGCCGCGCGCGCTCGCGGTGTTCCGCGCCTTTCACGACACGGCGAACGGCTATCGGTTCTATATCGACGATCTCGTCACCGATCCCGACTGCCGCAGCGCCGGGCATGGCGCTGCCCTGCTCGGCTGGTGCGAGGCGGAGGCGCGCCAGCGCGGCTGCGACCGCCTGACGCTCGAATCCGGCACCCACCGCGAGCGGGCGCACCGGTTCTATTTCCGCGAGGGCCTCGCGATCACCCTGTTCGGCTTCGCCAAGCCGCTCCGCTGAGCGGGATCAGACCGCGGCGGTGATGGCCGCGGCGAGATCGTCCATCTTCGCGGTGCCGCCGAGATCGGGCGTGCGCGGCGAGGCGGGATCGCCGAGGGCGGTCTCGATCGCGCGGAGAACCAGCGCCGCGGCCTCGGCCTCGCCGAGATGATCGAGCATCATCGCGCCGGCCCAGATCGCGCCCACCGGATTGGCGATGCGCTGGCCGAAGATGTCGGGGGCCGAGCCGTGCACCGGCTCGAACATCGAGGGGAACTTCTTCTCCGGGTTGAGATTGGCCGAGGGGGCGACGGCGATCGTGCCGGTCACGCCGGGGCCAAGGTCGGAAAGGATGTCCCCGAACAGGTTCGAGCCGACGACGACATCGAACCGCTCGGGGCTCATCACGAAGCGCGCCGCGAGAATGTCGATATGGTATTGATCGGCGCGGATCTCGGGGTATTCGGCGCCGATCGCGGCGAAGCGCTCGTCCCAGAACGGCATCGAGTGGAAGATCCCGTTCGACTTGGTCGCCGAGGTGACGTGCGGGCGGCCGAGGCGGCGGGCGAGGTCGAAGGCGTAGCGCAGGATGCGGTCGGTGCCGGCGCGGGTGAAGATCGCGGTCTGCTCGACGAACTCGCGCTCGGTGCCGGCGAACATCCGCCCGCCGATCTGGCTGTATTCGCCCTCGACATTCTCGCGCACCACCCAGAAATCGATGTCGCCGGGCTTCTTGTTGGCGAGCGGGCAGGGCACGCCGGGCAGCAGGCGGACCGGGCGGAGGTTCACATACTGGTCGAACTCGCGGCGGATCGGGATCAGCAGGCCCCAGAGGGAGATGTGGTCCGGCACGCCGGGATAGCCGACCGCGCCGAGAAAGATCGCGTCATGGTCGGCGAGGCGGGCGATGCCGTCTTCCGGCATCATCCGCCCGGTGGCCTTCCAGGTTTCGCAGCTCCAGTCGAAATCGCGCCAGTCGAGCGTGAAGCCGCAGGCGGAGGCCGCACGGTCGAGGACCGTGCGGGCCGCCGGGATCACCTCGCGACCGATGCCGTCACCCTCGATGACGGCGATGCGGTGGCGACGCGACATCAGTATTCCTCGTCGGCGACGTAGGAGCCGATCTTCTGCACGAGATCGGGATCGCGCTTCGCGAGCGACAGGCCGTAGATGATCGAGAGGATCAGCACGCCGAGCGCCGCCCAGGGATAGATGTTGTAGGGGTAGGGCTGGCCCGGCTGGATCAGGCCCCAGAGCGGGAACAGCATCAGGACCGTGCCGACGATGGGGATCAGCGCGTGCTTCACCGGGTTGAACTCGTTGCGGTGGTGGCGGAGCATGTAGACCGGCAGCGCGATGTTGGTGACGAGATAGGTGAGGATCACCGGGATCGTGCCGAGCGAGCCGGTCTCGCCGAAGAGATCGACCGGCTTGATGTTCCAGCCGAAGAAGATGACGATGCCGAGGGCCACGAGCACATAGCTCCACATCGCGACGAAGGGCGTGCGGTGCTGCGGGTGGATCTTGCCGAAGAAGCGCGGCAGCAGCCCCTCGCGGCCGGAGCTGAACAGGATGCGCGCCTGGCTGTTGGTCAGGCCCAGCAGCGAGGAGAAGATGCTGGTGACGCCGGCGAGATAGGCGATGATCAGGAACGATGCCGCCGAGGCCTTGAACGCGTCGACGAAGGGAATGTCCGCCTTGCCGATCGCGGTCGCGTTGTTGTGGAAGGCGATTTCGGTGGCGTAGGCGAGGAACATGTAGAGGATGCCGATCGACAGCGTGCCGATGATCAGCGCGCGCGGGATGTTGCGCCGCGCGTCGCGGGTTTCCTCGGCCAGGGTTGCCGAGTTCTCCCAGCCGATGAAGAGGTAGATCGCGATCGGGAAGCCGAGGCCGATGCCCTTGAGCCCGCCGGAGAGGTGGCTCCACTCGAACGGCGCGAGGCTGAGATGGCCGGCATTGACCACCAGCATGGTGATCGCGCCGATCAGCAGCAGCGCCAGCTCGAAATAGAAGAACACGGCTGCCCAGGTGGTCGAGAGGGCGACGCCGCGCGAGACCAGGATGCCGACCAGGCCGGTTTCGAGCAGGCTGAGCAGCTGCCAGGGAATGTTCAGGCCGAGGAACAGCTTCAGCGTGTCATGCGCCCAGCCGCCGGAGATCACCACCACCGAGGAGGCGGCGACGACATAGCCGAACACCACGAAGATCGAGGCCGCCGCCCCTGCCGCCGGGCCGAACGCCATGCCGATGAAGGTGACGAAGGAGCCGGTCGAGGGCCGGTATTTCGAGAATTCGGCGAGGGTGTTGGTCAGGAACAGCACGACCACCATGGCGACGAGGATGGTGAGCGGGGCGGCGACGCCGGCACCGCTGACGATCAGCCCGAAGCCGAAGAAGAAACTCATCGCCGGCGCGATGTTGGCGAGCGTCGAGGCGACGATCTGGGGCAGGCCCAGCGCGTCGCGCTTCAGTCGATGATGCGAACCCAGAACAGACATGATGGCTCCCGGTCTTGTTTATTGTCCGTTCACCATAATCGAGCGTGGCGCGTTATGCCACCGGCTTTGGCCAGCGCCGGTGCAGCCAGAGCCACTGGCCGGGACGCTGGCGCACCCAGCGTTCGATCGTCGCGTTCATCCAGGCGGTGCCGGCGGCGATGTCGGCCTCGCGGTCGTCGGTCACCTCGATCCGGTGCAGCTTCTCGAAGACGATGCGGATGCGCGCCGGGCCGATCC
>JAJZFF010000337.1 GCA_021805485.1 Pseudomonadota bacterium | reverse complement strand
CGATGTATTCGGCGGCCGGCGCGGCGGAGGGGGCGGTATCGACGCCCAGCGCGCCGAGCACGATGCGGCGGGCGCCGGGCGCGACCGGGCGGACGGCGACCACCGTGCCGCCGAGGCCGGCGGCGCCGGGCGGCACGGGCGGCGGCGGGGCGGCGCAGCCGGCGAGCAGGAGAAAAAGGCCGATCGCCCGGGCGGGCGGCGCGAGGCGGGTCATCGCGGGATCTCCGGTGCGCGGGTGGGCGCGGTGATTTGCAGAATCATGTTGCCTTGAAATCGCCGATAAGTTAAGCGGTTATGAGACGAATTTCATGTGCCGGGCGAGGCTGCCGGCGCAACGGAGCGGCTGCCGCCCAAAACCCCCCGGGCGGGTGCGATGGGCCGTGCCGAACTGTGATGGGAGACACGTGTTGAACGCTGCGTTCCACCCCGCCCCGCTCCACGCGAGACATCCGCGATGACCGCGAAGCTGCGACACGCCTGGCGATTCGCCGGGCTCTCCGCGCTCGCGCTGCTGGCCGCCTGTTCGACACGGCAGGCCAATCTGAGCCCGAGCCAGCTCGCGGCGCGCTATGCCGCCAACGCGCCGGCCGATTATCGCCCGCCGGGACCGCCGGGCGACCCGTGGGGGCCGTATATCGCGCAGGCCTCGACGCGGTTCGACGTGCCGGCGAAATGGATCCGCGCGGTGATGCATGTCGAGTCGGGCGGGCAGGAATACATGAACGGGCATCTCACCGTCTCCAGCGCCGGGGCGATGGGGCTGATGCAGCTGGAGCCCGAGACCTACCAGGAAATGGCGGCGCGCTACGGGCTGGGGCCGGACCCGTTCAACCCGCTCGACAACATCATGGCGGGGACGGCGTATATCCACCAGATGTACGAGATCTACGGCTCGCCGGGTTTCCTCGCCGCGTATAACGCGGGGCCGGGGCGGCTCGACGACTATCTCGACTACCGCCAGCCGCTGCCGGCGCAGACGCGGCACTATGTGGCGATGATCGCGCCGCGGATCGCCGGCGTGTATCCGGCCGGGCCGTCCGAGGCCGATGCGGTGGCGATGAACCAGCTGCCGACGCGGATTCCGGCGGGCATCCGGCAGGAGGACAATGGCGGCGAGACCTCGCGGCTGAACCAGGCGCAGATCGCGATGCGGCAGACGCCGCCGACGCCGCCGGCGCCATCGCCCTCCCCCGCGCCGGTGCGCGTGGCAGCGCTCGCGCCGCCCGCCGCGGTGGAGCCGCAGGCCGCGCCGGCCCCGGTGGCCACGCGGTCGATGCCGCCGGTGCGCCGGCCGCACGGGTTCGGCGGGTTCTCGCTGATCCCCTCGGCCGAGGCGGCGACGCCGGTGATGGACGGACCGCCGGTGACCCGGCGGCCGACGCCTTCCGTGCGCACCGCGAGCGCGCTGGCGCCGCGCCCGGCTCCGGCGCCACGCCCGGCGACGATGCGCCTCGCGGCGGCGCGGGCGCCGGTTGCCGCGGCACAGCAACCGACGCGGCAGCTCGGCGGCGGGCGCTGGAGCATCCAGGTCGGCGCCTACGACACGCCGGCGCACGCCAAGGCGGCACTCGGCATCGCCGAGCTGAGCGCGGTCGCCATGCTGATGAAGGGGCAGCCGGTGGTCGAGTCGATCTCGACCGCGCGGGGCCGGTTCTATCGGGCGCGGTTCGTCAACCTGCCGCACAGCGCCGCGGTGAGCGCCTGCCGGCAGTTGCAGGGCGGGCCGACCGGCTGCGCGGTGCTGTCGCCCGACGCGGGTTAACCGCGTCCAACGGTTCGCGGGTTAACCGCGTCCAACGGTTCGCGGGTTAACCGCGTCCAACGGTTCGCGGGTTAACCGCGTCCAACGGTTCGCGGGATGACCGCGTCCGCGTCGGCGCAAAAATCCGCCGGAGCAAAAATTCAGCGGCGGGCGGCGGCGGCGATCAGGGTGTTTTCCAGCAGGCAGGCGATGGTCATCGGCCCGACGCCGCCGGGGACCGGGGTGATCGCGCCGGCGACGGCGGCGGCTTCCTCATAGGCGACGTCGCCGACCAGCCTGCCCGCCGCCGTGCGGTTGATGCCGACATCGATGACCGTGGCGCCGGGGGAAACCCAGTCGCCCCTCACCATTTCGGCGCGGCCGACCGCGGCGATCAGGATCTCGGCGCGGCGGCATTCGGCGGCGAGGTCGCGCGTGCGGGAATGGGCGATGGTGACGGTGGCGTCGGCGGCGAGCAGCAGGGCGGCCATCGGGCGGCCGACGATGTTGGAGCGGCCGAGCACGAGGGCGCGGGCGCCGCGCGGGGCGATGCCGGCGGCGGCGAGCAGCTTCATCACGCCGCGCGGGGTGCAGGGCACGAGGAAGGGCGTGCCGAGCGCGAGGGCGGCGACATTGTCGGGGTGGAAGCCGTCGACATCCTTGGCCGGGTCGATCGCGCGGATCACCGCCTGCGGGTCGATGCCGGCCGGCAGGGGCAGCTGGACGAGGATGCCGTCGACCGCGGGATCGCGGTTGAGGCGGGCGATCAGGGCGAGCAGCTCGGCCTGGCTCGCGCTCGCGGGCAGGCGGATGGTCTCGCTGGCGAAGCCGGCCGCCTTCGCGGCGCGCTCCTTGTTGCGGACATAGACCTGGCTCGCCGGGTCCTCGCCGACGAGGACGACGGCGAGGCCGGGCGCGTAGGGCAAGGTGGCGGCGCGGGCGGCCACCTCGGCGCGCAGGGCGGCGGCGACCGCCTTGCCGTCGATGACGCGGGCCGCCATCGGGGCGCTCACTGGTAGCCCATCGCGGCGAGGTGGCCGTAGAGCCCGCCGAGGAAGATCTGCAGCGCGCGCAACAGCAGGAAGCCGACGATGAAGGAAATGTCGATGCCGCCGATCGCGGGGATGAAGCGGCGGAACGGCGCGAGGAAGGGCTCGGTCGCGCGGAAGAGGAAATCCTCGATCCGGTAGACGATGTGGTTGCGGGTGTCGAGCACGCCGAACGCCATGAGCCAGCTGAAGATCGCCGCCGCGATCATGATGTAGATGTAGATCTGGATGGCCTCGTCGAGGAACCAGAAAACCGCTCCGAGCATCGTAACCCTCCTTGGCTGGTGCCCGGGTTAGCGAAGCACGGCGTTTCGCGCAACGTGACAAGGCGGACGAGGTGGCTTGACTTCCGGCTCAGGGT
The DNA here is from genome assembly GCA_021805485.1 of Pseudomonadota bacterium. The sequence goes on along the minus strand of JAJZFF010000337.1, from coordinate 130 downwards.
GCGCGATTGGCCGCGCAGGGATGGGGCTGTAGCTCAGTTGGGAGAGCGCCTCGTTCGCAATGAGGAGGTCAGGGGTTCGATTCCCCTCAGCTCCACCATCCCGCTTCTTTCCCCAGGTTGAATGGTGCGC
>JAJZFF010000624.1 GCA_021805485.1 Pseudomonadota bacterium | reverse complement strand
ATAGACGCTGTCCGGATTGGCGAGCCGCGCGCCCGGCCGGTTCAGGATCGGCGGTTGCTGCGCCGAACCGTCCATGCAGTTGGCGCAGGACTGGTCGGGCGCCTGGTACAGGATGTGCCCGTCCGGTGCGGTCACGCTGTCGATCAGCGAGGGCTGCACCTTGCGCCCGTATTCGTCGAGCGCGGCATAGCCGCGGACCATGCGCCACAGCGTGGTGTCGAGCGCGCCGATCGCCGCCGGATAGATCAGCGGCGCGTGCTTCACCACGCCGAATTTCTTGAAATTGGCGATCACGTTGGGCAGCCCGACCCGCCGCACCAGATGCAGCGTGGCCAGGTTGAGCGACTCCTGGATCGCGTAGAACACCGGCACCGGACCCTGGAAGGAATTCTCGTAATTGCCCGGCCGGTAGATCTGCCCGTCCGACAGGCGCTGGATGAACGGCGCATCGAGAATCGTCGCATCCGGCTGAACGCCCGCCTGCATCGCGGTCAGATAGTCGAACGGCTTGACGCTGGAGCCGGGCTGCCGATGCGCCTGGATCGCGCGGTTATAGGGGCTGAGCCGGTTGCTCCAGCCGCCGACCATGGCAAGCACCCGCCCGGTCTGCGGGTCGAGGCTGAGCATCGCCCCCTCGACCTTCGGCACCTGCTCGAGCGAGACCGTCCCGCCCTTGTCCGGCTTGGGCTCGATCATGATCACATCGCCCGGCTTGAGCATCTGCGCCATGTTGCGCAGCAGCGGCCCGGGACGGCCGTGGATCATCGGCCGCCCCCACTGGATCGCCGCCAGGGTGAGCGTGCCGGTATGCGCCTCCGACGGCGAGTCGCCGTCGAGCCAGCCGATTCGCGCGCGCTGCGCGGTCTCGCTGATCACCACGCCGAGACGCCAGGAGGCGATGAGCCCCTTCGGCGTGTCCTGCCGCGCCAGCGCCCGCGCCCAGCCGGCGGCCAGTTCCCCGGCGCCGATATGCCCGACCGGGCCGTGATAGACGCCGAATTCGTGGTCGTACGACACGAGCCGGTCGCGCATCGCCCGCGTCGCCGCCGCCTGCAGCTTCGGATCGAGGCTGGTGCGGACGATGAGCCCGCCCTCCATCGCCGTCTTGCGGCCGAACATGCGGACCAGCTGCGTCTCCACCGCGCCGACGAAATAGCCCGCGCCGGGAATCGACGCCGGCCCGGCAGCCGCCTTTGGCACCAGCGGCGCGGCGAGTGCCTCGCGCGCCTGCGCCGCGGTGATGAACCCGTCCGCCTGCATCTGCCCGATCACCCAGTCCCGCCGGTCGCGGGCGCGCTTGGGGTGAAGGAAGGGGTTGTAATTGGTCGGCGCCTTCGGCAGGCCGCCGAGCATCGCCGCCTCGGCAACGGTCAGCTGCGACAGCGGCTTGTCGAAATAGGCCTGCGCCGCCGCGGCCACGCCCCAGCTGTCCTGGCCGAGGAAGATCTCGTTCAGATACAGGGTCAGGATCTGCTTCTTCGACATCGCCCGGTTGACCCGGACGGCGAGGATCGCCTCCTTGATCTTGCGGGTGAAGTCGATCCGGTTGTCGAGCAGCATGTTCTTGACCACCTGCATCGTGATGGTCGAGGCGCCGAGCGGGCGCTCATGGCTGCCGATCCGGGTCAGGTCGACCACGCCGGCGCGGACGATGGCCAGCGGGTCGATTCCCGGCTCGGTCCAGAAATTCTTGTCCTCGGCCGCGATGAACGCATCGGCGACCAGCGGCGGAATCCGGTCGTAGGGCACATAGATCCGGTGCTGCGTGCCCAGCGCGCCGATCAGGCGGAAATTCTCGGCGTAGATCCGGGTTTCGAGCGGCGGCTCGTAATGGCGCAGCCGGTCCACGCCGGGCAGGCCGCTGCTGAAATAGAAGAACAGCCCGCCGCCCACGAGAACGCCGCCCACCATCCCGACCAGCGCCAGGCGATAGAGGCCGCGCACGAACATCCCGCCCGCAACGCCGGCAAGGCCGGGGCGCTTCCTGGGGGCAGGCTTGCCGCCACGCTTGGGAGGAGTGGGGCCGGCACGGCGCCGCGAATCGGATTTGGCCAGCCGCTCGCCGGCTTTCAGAGGTCGAGACATGGCGGCTCCATAGCACCCAATCTGCAAGATCGCGAATAATCGGGGCGGGATGCTGTGGTTAAATCTCGTCAACGCAATGGTGGCCCTGCGTCACTTTCCGTCGCCGCGCACGGCAGAAACGCGCCGCCGGAGCCTTGCCTATCCCGCCTCCCTTGGCTATAGGCCGCGTCATCGGAGTGTAGCTCAGCCTGGTAGAGCACTGTGTTCGGGACGCAGGGGCCGGAGGTTCGAATCCTCTCACTCCGACCATCCGGTCAAAATGCCGTGCGGTCCCGGTGGCCCTACCACCAATGAGCGAGATCGGGATACTTAAGCCCGTCTTGCTGGCGCCGCAGGCGGATGGGATCGTCCCGCGACACCATCCGGGACCCTCGCGATGTCGATCAGGACCTTCACCCCCCTGCGTCAGACGATCCGCGCCTATTCGGCGCTGCTGAACATCAGCGACAAGATTTCATCCATCGAGGCAGCGATGGGCGTGCCGAAAGCGGCCCCCCGGCCCCGGTCGAAATTCGATATCCACGACCGCCAGGGCCTCACGCTCCTGCTCGACCGCGGCTCGATCGTCGACCGCGCCCTGATCGACAGCGATGCATGGGAGCGCGAGCAGCTCGACTATCTCTTCCACCTCGCCCGCCGCGCCGGCCGCATCGGTTCCATGACATTCGTCGATGTGGGTGCCTATTTCGGCCTCTATTCGCTCCTCGCCCTGCGCACCGGCCTGTTCGACCGGATCCACGCCTTCGAGGCCGACCGCGACAACTTCGCCCAGCTGCAGGCCAACCTGCTGCTGAACGACGCGACGCACGCGATCACCGCCGCCAACATGGCCGTGACCGATACAACCGGCACCATCCGCTTCCGCGACAGCCGGACGCATCCGGACGGCAACCGCGCCGGCGTCGGCATCCTCGCCAGCGGCGCCGACTCCTACCCGGCGCCCGCGACCACCATCGATGCGGCACTGCCCGCAACCGGCCCGGTCATCGTCATGAAGATCGATGTCGAAGGCCACGAGGCGCGCGTCCTCAAAGGCATGGAGCGGACGTTGCGCAACAACAGGGTCGTCATGCAGGTCGAGATCTACGAGGCCCAGAACGACGTCTCGCTGGCCGAAATCGCCCGCCTCGGCCTGCGCCGGCTCAACACCATCTACCCCGACCACTACTTCACCAACATGACCGATGCCGAACTCGATCCCTCGGTGCCGGCGCG
>JAJZFF010000214.1 GCA_021805485.1 Pseudomonadota bacterium | reverse complement strand
GTCCTTCGCATCCACCCACTCCACCGGGCGAGCCGCCGCGCGCCAGTGGCGCGGCGTCGTCCCGGTCCGCAGCCCGGCGGCGATCGCGCGCTGGCCGGCCAGGCTGTCATCCTCGAAGCCCGGACCAATCTCGAACAGGGCCGCATCGGCGAAGCCCCGCGCGGCGTTGCCCCTGGCGGCGAGCGCCAGGCTCGCCAGCGGGGTCGGACGAAGCTGATCGAGGTCGCTGGCGATCGGGTTGAGCAGACGCAGCGCCTCCGGGGTCGCGCCGAACAGGGCCGCGGTTTCGCGCGCCAGGAAGCTGAACGAGACGCACTCCGCCAGGCCGCGCGCCGCCAAGGCCCGCCGCGCCAGCGCCGCGCGGCCCTGCGCCGGGGTCAGCGTCGCCATGGGCACCGGGGCCGCGCGCGGCAGCGAGACGGGAGCGATGGCGTCGAGACCGCGGATGCGCAGCACCTCCTCGATCAGATCGCACTCCGGTTCGATCGCCTCGGTGCCGGCAACCGCCCGTTCGGCGCGCTCAGGGGCCAGGCCAGGCGCGGGGTCGAGCGCCGGGGCGCCGGCGACGTCGTTGCGCCACGACGGGACCGCGACGCGGAGTTCGGTCTCGGTCCGCTCTTCGACGGCGAAGCCGAGGCGCTCGAGAATCGCGACGGCGTCCGCGGCTGGCACCTCGGCACCGCCGAAGCTGGCCAGGCGCGCGAAGCGCAGCCGCGCCGATCGCCGCCGGTCCGGCGGCGCGCCCGCCGTCACCACATCCGATGCCTCGCCGCCGCAATGCTCCAGCATCATGCGCGTCGCCGCCTCCAGCGCGGCCGGCATCAGCGCCGCGTCGATGCCGCGCTCGAAGCGGGCCCGCGCGTCGGAGGCGATCTGCAACCGCCGGCCGGTGAGGCCGATGCGCACCGGGTCGAACAGGGCGCACTCGATGAACACGTCCGTCGTGCGTTCATCGCAGCCGGTCGCCTCGCCGCCGACGATGCCGGCCAGCGACTGCACCCCGGCCGCATCGGCGATGACGCAATCCTCCGCGGTGACTGTCACGTCACGCCCGTGCAGACCGCGGAACACCTCGCCCGCGCCGCGGCGCATCACCAGCGCCGGGCCGGCAAGCTTGGCGATGTCGAACACATGCAGCGGGCGGCCGAGATCGATGGTGAAGAAATTGGTGATGTCGACCAGCGCGCTGATCGGGCGCAGCCCGATGGCAATGAGGCGGTCGGCGAGCCAGCGCGGGCTCGGGCCGTTGCGCACGCCGCGGATGGCACGGCCGAGCACGGAGGGGCAAGCCTCCGCCCACTCGGTGCGCCAGACGATCGGGCTCGGGTAGCTGCCCGGCACCGGCGGCGCCGCCCAGGGCTTGAGCCGGCCCATTCCCGCCGCGGCCAGATCCCTCGCCACCCCGCGCACGCTGAGCGCGTCGCCGCGATTGGGGGTGACGGCGATCTCGATCACCGGATCGTCCAGCCCGGCCCAGCGCGCATAGGGCGTGCCGACCGGCGCGTCCGCGGGCAGATCGACGATGCCGGCATGATCCTCGCCGAGCCCCATCTCGCGCGCCGAGAGCAGCATCCCGGCGCTGACGACGCCGCGGATCTCGCCGGTTTTCAGCGTGATGCCGGTACCGGGGATGAAACTGCCGGGCGGGGCGAAGACCGCCTTCATGCCGCCGCGCGCATTCGGCGCCCCGCACACCACGGACACGGGCGCACCCTCCCCGATATCGACGCGGCAGGCACGCAGCCTGTCGGCGTTCGGGTGCTGCACCGCCTCGATCACCTCGGCGATGCGAAACGGTGCCAGCGCGGCGGCGCGATTCTCGACCGCCTCGACTTCGAGCCCGATCGCGCTGAGCGTGTCCGTCAGACGCTCGAGCGGCGCGTCGGTGTCGAGATGGGTGCGGAGCCAGGAGAGGGTGAACTTCATCGCTCACAGCCCCTCGTGCAGCATCGCCGGCGCGAGCGCGGAGAACCCGTAATGGCGCAGCCAGCGCAGGTCGCTGTCATAGAAGGGGCGCAGGTCCGCGATGCCGTGCTTGAGCATGGCCACCCGCTCGACGCCCATGCCGAAGGCGAAGCCTTGCCATTCACGCGGATCGAGCCCGCAATTGGCCAGCACGCGCGGATGCACCATGCCGGAGCCGAGAATCTCCAGCCAGTCGCCGCCGGCGCCGATCTCGCCGGTGCGACGGTTCCAGCCGATATCGACCTCCATCGAGGGCTCGGTGAACGGGAAGTAGCTGGCCCGGAAGCGCACTTTCAGATCGGGCAGGGCGAAAAAGGTGCGCAGGAAATCGACCAGGCAGCCCTTGAGATGCGCCAGCGTGATGTCGCGGTCGACGACGATGCCCTCGCATTGATGGAACATCGGGCTGTGCGTGGCGTCGTGGTCGGCGCGGTAGGTGCGCCCGGGGGCGATGACGCGGAACGGTGGTTCATGCGTCAGCAGCGTGATGATCTGGACGTTGGAGGTATGGGTGCGCAGCACCAGCGGCCGGCCGTCGCGCGTACCGGGCAGATAGAACGTGTCGTGATCGGCGCGCGCGGGGTGGTGCCCGGGGATGTTGAGGGCGGAGAAATTATGCCAGTCGGTCTCGATGTCCGGCCCCTCGCCGACGGTGAAGCCCATGGCGCCGAAGATCGCCGTCATTTCCTCGATGGTGCGGCTGATCGGATGGATCGAGCCGGCCGGGGCCGCGAGCGGCGGCAGGGTCACGTCCGCCCGTTCAGCCGCCAGCCTCGCATCGAGCGCCGCCGCTTCGAGCTCGGCGCGGCGCGCCTCCACCAGGGCCGCCAGCTCGTCGCGCAGGCGGTTGACCGCCGCCCCGCGCTCGCGCCGCTGCTCGGCGGGCACTTGGCCGAGCGCCTTGAGCAGGCTCGTGAGGCTGCCATTCTTGCCGAGAACGCCGACCCGCACCGCATCCCATGCGCGCAGGTCCGCCGCCGCCGCCAGGGCGGCTTCGGTGGCGTGTTTCAATGCTGCCAGGTCGTCCAATCCGGGCCCTCCGCGGGAGAGCAAGGCTGGGCTCCGCCCAGACCCGCCGGGGCCGGGAGGCCCCGGACCCCATTACTTCAGTAATGGATTCCAAAGGCTCCGCCTTTGGTGGGGTCCAGGGGCGGAGCCCCTGGCCTAGCCCCGCTCAGCCGAGCGTGGCCTGCACCGCCTTGACGATCTCGGCGAACGCCGCCGCATCATCATAGGCAATGGCAGCCAGCACCTTGCGGTCGATCTCGATGCCGGCCTGCTTCAGCCCGGCGACGAATTTCGAATAGGTGAGACCGTGCTCACGGACCGCGGCGTTAATGCGCTGGATCCAGAGGGCGCGGAATTCCCGCTTCTTCACCCGCCGGTCGCGATAGGCGTAACGCAGCGCCTTCTCGACCCGCTCCAGCGCGATGCGGTAATTCGTCGATGACCGGCCGACATAGCCTTTGGCCTGGTCGAGAACCTTCTTGTGACGGGCGTGCGTGGTGACGCCCCGCTTGACGCGTGCCATGAGTAGCCCTCCCTCAGTTCAGACCATAGGGAGCCCACTGCTTGACGGTCAGCCCGTCAGCATGGGTCAGCACCTGGCTGCCACGGTTGGCACGCTTCACTTTCTGGGAGCGCGCCATGAGGTTGTGCCGCTTCTTGCCCGGACCGGCGAGAACTTTGCCGGTCGCGGTGATCTTGAAGCGCTTCTTCACCGACGACTTGGTCTTCATCTTGGGCATTTTGTCTCCTTTCCGTTCCGGCGCCGCCGGGTTTCCCTGGCTGGTGGCGCTCCCGCGACCGCGCGAACCTCGCGGGGTGGGCGGGTGCTGCGGCCGGGCATGCCCCAACGGGCCCGGGCGCGCGAGCAAGGCGGGGCTTATAGCGGCGGGGTGGGTGGCTTGCAAGAACGTCCCTTCCCGCTGCCCACGCGGCCCGACTATAACCCGCGCATGTCGGCGCGCTTCGTCAAGATGCATGGGCTCGGGAACGATTTCGTCGTCTTCGACGAACGGGCGGACCGGCTCGACCTCAGTCCGGCGCGGGCCGCCGCCGTCGCCGACCGCCATCGTGGCATCGGCTGCGACCAGATCATCGTCATCAGCCCCGGAGGGGACGGGGCGGACGCCGGAATGCGCATCCTCAACGCCGATGGCTCCGAGGCCGGCGCCTGCGGCAACGCCACGCGCTGCGTCGCCGAGCTGCTCTTTGCCGAGAGCGGACGCGCGATCCAGCATATCCGCACCGACGCCGGCCTGCTCGCCGCCGAACGCCGGGTCGACGGGCTGATCACCGTCGACATGGGCCGCCCACGGCTCGACTGGCGGGAGATCCCGCTCGCCCGTGCGATGGACACGCTGCATCTCGGCCTCGCCGCGCCGCCGCTCGCCGACCCGGCCGCCTGTTCCATGGGCAACCCGCACGCGACCTTCTTCGTGCCCGATCTCGACGCGGTAGCGCTCGCCACGCTTGGGCCGCGTCTCGAGCATGATCCGCTCTTTCCCGAGCGTGCCAATATCGGCGTGGTTCAGGTGCTCGCCTCGGGCCGCCTGCGCCTCAGGGTCTGGGAGCGCGGCGCGGGGCTGACTCTGGCCTGCGGCTCCGGCGCCTGCGCCGCACTGGTCAATGCGCACCGGCGTGGCCTTGCCGGGCGGCGGGCCACGCTGGTGCTCGACGGCGGCGAACTGATCATCGAGTGGCGGGCAGACGATCACGTGCTGATGACCGGCCCGGTCGCAACCGCCTTCACCGGGCGGCTCGATCTCGCGGCCTATCCCGCATGAGCGCGGAGATCATCACCTTCGGCTGCCGCCTGAACGCCTTTGAGAGCGAGGTCATGCGCGCGCACGCCGCGGCGCTGGCCGATACGGTCATCGTCAATACCTGCGCCGTCACGGCCGAGGCCGAACGCCAGGCGCGCCAGACCATCCGCCGCATCGCCCGCACGCGGCCGGGGGCGCGCATCGTCGTCACCGGCTGCGCCGCGCAGATCGACCCGGCGCGCTGGGCGGCGCTGCCCGGCGTCGACCGCGTGCTCGGCAACGCCGAGAAACTGCGCGCGGAGAGCTGGAAGGAGGGAGCGCCCGGCGGCGTCGGCGATATCGCGCTGGCGCACGAGACCGCGACCCATCTTATCACCGAATTCGCCGGCCGTGCGCGCGCCTTGGTCCAGGTCCAGCAGGGCTGCGACCATCGCTGTACCTTTTGTGTCATCCCGCAGGGACGCGGGCCGTCGCGCTCGGTGCCGATCGGGGTCATCGTCGATCAGACGCGGGCCCTGATGGCACGGGGCTTCCGCGAAGTGGTGCTGACCGGCGTCGATCTCACCAGTTATGGGCCCGATCTGCCCGGACGGCCGGCGCTCGGGCAGATGCTGCGCCGGCTGCTCGCCCTGGTGCCGGAACTCCCGCGGCTGCGGCTGTCCTCGCTCGATCCGGCGGAGATCGACGAGGATCTCTGGCGGCTGATCGAGAGCGAGCCGCGCCTGATGCCGCATCTGCACCTGTCGCTGCAGGCGGCGAGCGACCTCATCCTCAAGCGGATGAAGCGCCGCCATTCCCGCGCCGGCGCGGCCGAGGTGATCGCGCGCGCGCGGAGGTTGCGCCCGGGCATCGCCGTCGGCGCCGATCTCATCGCCGGCTTCCCGACCGAGTCCGAGGCGCTGTTCGAGGAGACGCTGGCCTTCATCGAGGAGGCGGATCTGCCCTACCTGCATGTGTTCCCCTACAGCGCCCGGCCCGGCACGCCGGCGGCGCGCATGCCGCAGCTCCCGGGCCCGGTTCGCGATGCGCGCGCCGCTCGCCTGCGCGCGGCCGGCCGCGCCGCCGCGGCGCGCTTTCATGCGGCCCAGCGCGGCCATGCGGTGCAGGTTTTGGCCGAGACCGCGTCCGAGGGCCATTCCGAGCATTTCGCCCGCGTCCGTCTCACGCGTCCGGCGGCGCCTGGCTCGATCGTCGAGGCCTTGGTCGTCGGTCACGACGAGGTCGGCCTGATCGCGGAGCACCGCTGATGGCGCTCGGCTTCTTCTCGCGGCTCAAGGACGGCCTGGCCAAGAGCACGCAGAAGCTCACCGGCGGCATCAGCGCCGTCATCACCCGGCGCAAGCTCGACGACGTCGCCCTCGCGGAGCTCGAGGAGACACTGATCGCCGCCGATCTCGGCCCCGCCGTGGCGGAAAAGATCATCGCCAGCTTCCGCCGCACCCGCTTCGGCAAGGACGTGACCGACGCCGAAGTGCGCGCCGCGCTGGCCGAGGAGATCGCCGCCATCCTGGCGCCGGTGGCACGCCCGCTCATCCCTGATCGGACCCTCCGGCCGCACGTGATCCTCGTCGCCGGGGTCAACGGGACCGGAAAGACCACGACCATCGGCAAGCTGGCGCAGCTCTGGCGCGACGAGGGACTCCGCTCGGTGCTGGTCGCCGGCGACACGTTCCGCGCCGCGGCGGTCGAGCAACTCCAGATCTGGGGCGAGCGGGTCGGCGTGAAGGTGGTGGCCGGCGCCACGGAGGCCGACCCGGCCGGGCTCGCTTTCGACGCTCTGACCCAGGCGCGGGTCGACGGCGCCGATGTGCTGCTGATCGACACCGCCGGACGCCTGCACAACAAATCCGCGTTGATGGAGGAGCTGCGCAAGATCATCCGCGTCCTGCGCAAGCAGGACCCGAGCGCGCCGCATTCGGTGCTGCTGGTGCTGGACGCCACCACCGGGCAGAACGCGCTCGAGCAGGTGCGGGTGTTCCGCGACATGGTGGACGTCACCGGCCTGGTGGTGACGAAGCTGGACGGGAGCGCGCGCGGCGGCGTGGTGGTTGCCCTGGCCGAGGCCTTCGGCCTGCCGGTGCATGCCGTCGGTGTCGGCGAGCGGGCCGGGGATCTCCGGCCCTTCGATGCGATGGAGTTCGCCCGCGGCCTCGTCGGCGCCGCCGGCTAACGTCTGTCCGGCGTAGGTGGAATCACCGTAGCCGGCGAAACAGACGCGCAAGCAAAGAGCTGGAGTCTGTCAGGCGCCTCCATCCGCGCCTGACAGACTCCAGGCGCGTCACACCGCCAGGTAGCGGCGCTTGATCTCCTCGTCCTGGCTCAACCGTTCGGCGGTGTCGCGGTGGACGATCTGGCCCTTGTCGATGATGACGATCTCGTCGGCGACATCGACGCAGAAGAACATGTTCTGTTCGGCCAGCAGCACCGTCATGCCCATCGTCCGCAGCCGATGCAGCAGCGCCATGATGCGCTCGACCACCACCGGCGCCAGCCCCTCGGTCGGTTCGTCCAGCAGCAGCAGATCGGGGTTGCCCATCAGCGCGCGCGCGATGGTCAGCATCTGCTGCTCGCCACCGGAAAGCCGCCCGGCTGCGCGCGCGCGCAGCCGGTGCAGCTCCGGCAGCACCTCGTAGACCGTCGAAATCGTCCAGAAGCGCTGTCCCGCCGGCCCGGGCTTGGCGCCGATCGCCAGATTGTCCTCGACACTGTGCTCGGGAAACACCTGCCGATCCTCCGGCACGTAGCCGATGCCCGCACGCGCGATGCGATGCGGCGGCAGGCCCGCCAGGTCGCGTTCACCGAAGCGCACCCGCCCGCGGCGTGGTGGCGCGATGCCGGCGATCGCCTTGAAGGTAGTACTCTTGCCGGCGCCATTGCGCCCGAGCAGGGCGACGATCTCGCCCGCACGCATCGCCAGATCGACGCCGAACAGGATCTGGCTGGCGTCGTAGAATACGTCGATGCCCTCGACGGCGAGCGCGGCGCTCATGGTGCCGCCTTGGCGTAGCGCGCGCCGAGATAGGCGGCGATCACCTCGTCATTGTCACGGATCTCCGCCGGCGTGCCCTCGGCCAGCACGCGGCCGTATTTCAGCACGCGCACCGACTGAGCGATCTTGAAGACGATATCCATGTCGTGCTCGATGAAGATCATCGTCATTCGCCGCGCGGACCAGAGCCGGTGCACGGTTTCGATGATCTGCCAGCGCTCGTCACGCCCCATCCCCGCCGTCGGCTCGTCGAGCAGCAGCACGCCGGGATCGAGCGCCAGCGCCAGCGCGATGTCGAGCAGCTTCTGATCCCCATGGGAAAGATGCTGCGCCAACCGGTCCGCATGCGCATCGAGCCCGACCAGGTGCATGACCTCGTCGGCGCGGCCGCGCGCTGCGGCCAGTGGGAAGCGTGTCAGCATGCGGTGCGTCTGACGACGATGGGCGAGGATGGCGGCGGCGAGCGATTCGGCGACGGTGAACGATGGAAACAGGCTGGCGATCTGGAACGCACGGCCGATCCCCCGCGCCACGATCGCGGTCTCGGCCAAGCCCGCGATGTCGGCGCCATCGAGCAGTACCTGGCCGCCATCCGGACGGATCCGCCCGGTGATGAGGTTGAACAGAGTCGATTTGCCGGCGCCGTTCGGGCCGATGACGGCGGTCAGCGAGCCGGGCGGGAAGTCCAGCGTGACATGATCGGTGGCGACGACGCCGCCGAAATGCTTGACCAGATCGGCGATGGCCAGATGCGCGGTCATCGCGGACGCAGCCGGGCCATCACGACGTCGAGCAGCCCCTGCCGCAGCCCTAGCACCACCACGAGCAGCACGACGCCCATGACCATGCCATTATACTCGGTGAAGCGCGTGACCGTGTCGTTGAGCAGCAGGAAGATCGCAGCCCCCAGCACGGGGCCGAGAAAGACGCCGATGCCGCCGAGCATGATCATGAACATGCCCTCTCCGGACAGCGTCCAGAAGGCGAAGTTGGGATAGGCGCCGGAGACGTAGAGCGCCATCAGGATCCCTGCCAGCGCGCCGAACAGCCCGGCGATGACGAAGGCCGCGAGCTTGTAGCGTTGCACCGGCAATCCGAGCGCGGCCGCACGCGGCGCATTGTCGCGCACCATGCGCAGCGCGTAGCCGAACGGGGATTGCAGAATGGTGCGGATGGCGAGCAGCGAGGCGAAGAACACGACCGTCGTGACGACGAAAACCTGCCACGGATCAGCGAGGTTGATGCCGAGGAAGCGGGGCCGAGGAATGCCGCCCTGCAGTCCCTGATCGCCGCCCGTCAGACTGACCCAGCTCAGGATCACCGCGTGGAGCAGCATCTGGAAGGCAAGGGTGAGAAAGGAGAAATAGATGTCGGCGAGGCGGATGCAGAGCGCACCGACGATGAGGGCGAGCGCCGCGCTCAACGCCAGGCTCGCCAGCGCCGCGGCAGGCAGGCTGGTCACCCCGGTCTGCATCAGCAGACCGAAGGCGTAGGCGCCGAAGCCGAAGAACATGGCGTGGCCGAAGGAGACGAGCCCGGTATAGCCGACGAGAATGTTGAGCGAGACGGCATAGAGGCCGAAAATCGCGAGCCGCATCAGCGTATCGATCAGCGGCTTGCTGCCCAGCGCCGAGGCGATGAGGAGCGTCAGCACGCAGGCCAGCAGCGCCAGCAACGCCTCTCGGGAGGTGGCCCGCATCTCAGGCTGACCCGCGCGCGAACAAGCCCTGCGGGCGGATCAGCAGCACGATCACCATGAGGCCGAACATCAGGCCGTCGGTGAACAGCGGGAAGCCGATGCTGCCGAAGGAACGCACCAGCCCGAGCAGGACCGCAGCCGTGAAGGCACCGGCGATCGAGCCCATGCCACCGATCACGGTGACGATGAAGGATTCGATGAGGATGGAAACGCCCATCCCGGGCGTCGCCGAGCGCACCGGCGCGGCCAGCGCGCCGGCGGCGCCGGCGAGCAGCGCGCCGAGGCCGAACACGGAGGCATAGAGGAGCGACGTATTGATGCCGAGCGCCGAGACCATCTGCCGGTTGACAGCCGCGGCGCGGACGATCTTGCCGAACAGGGTGCGCTCGATCAGCCCGCCGAGCGCGATGGCGATGGCGACAGTGACGGCGACGAGAAAGACATAGAATGGCGGCACCAATCCGCCGAACACATGCAGCGGGCGCAGCGCGAAGACAGCCGGCATGCCCATCGACTGGAACTCCGCGCCCCAGATCATCTTCACCGCGTCATCCAGGATCAGAACGAAGGCGTAGCAGACCAGCAATTGCATCAGAACATTGCTGTTATAGACACGGCTCATGAACAGACGGTCGAAGGCGACGCCGAACAGCCCGACGCCTGCCGCCGCGCAGAGCACGGCGGCGAGATAGCTGTCGGTCAGCTGATAGGCGGTCAGGGCGAGATAGGCGCCGAGCATGTAGAAGGCGCCGTGCGCGAAGTTGATCACGCCAAGCACGCCGAAAATCAACGTCACACCGCAGGCGACGAGGAACAGCAGCATGCCAATGATCAGCCCGGCCGAAGTCTGGGTAATGAGGCACGAGGCGCTGGAGAGGCAGCCGGCGAATGCGTCCAGATTCACCGGCGACTCCCGGACCTGCGGCCGATCATGCCCAGCCCTTCTGCTTCTTCCATTCGGTCTCGCGCGCAGCGATCACCGTCCAGTCCGCGGCCTGCATGCCCTCGACAAAGGGCGCCTGCGGAATGGTGACCCCCCAGCCGATCGCATAATCGACGATGGTCTGGTCCTCGGCGCGCATGGTGACCGTGCCCTTGGCGCCGAACGGCGATTCGACGGTCATGCCGCGCAGGGCGCCGGCCAGCACCTTGCCATCGTCGCTGCCGGTCTTCTTGATCGCCTCGACCAGGAACTGCATCGCCAGCGCGTTCTGCCAGGCCCAGTTGAGCGGCAGGACATTGTAGCGCTTGTCGTAGGCAGCCGACCATTCGGCATTCGACTTGGTCGCCGGGAATGTCGAGAGATATCGATTGCACGAGTAGATTCCCGCCGGCAGCTTCTTGACCGCGTGCAGCGTGGTATAGTCGGCCATGTTGATGGCGAAGAACTTCACCTGGTCGAACAGGCCGTAGAGATTCCCCTGGTCGATGAAGCTGACGAGATCGCCGCTGTAGAGAGCGGAATAGAGGGCCTGGGGCTTCGTCTCCAGGATACGGGTGACGTTCTCGGTGTAATCGGGCGCGAACAGCTTCGGCCAGGTGGCGCCGACCGCTTCCACGCTCGGCTCGAACATTTTGAGGTAGTCGAGGAATTCGCTGCTGCTGTCACGGCCATAGACATAGTCCGGCGAGCAGGTCATCCACCGCTTCAGCCCCTGCGCCTTGGCGATGCCCGCGGCGTAGCTGCCGCCGACGATGGAATCGTGCAGCACCTGACGGGCGCAGCGGAACGCGTTGGGCGCGCGGATTTTGGGATCGGCGGTGAGCGACGTGGTCTCGGAATCGGCATGGATGCACAGCGTCCCGGTCTCGCGCACCACTTCCTGCACCGCGAAGGCGCCGGAGGATGCCTCGGAATCGAGGATGATCTGGCAGCCGTCATTGTTGATGAGTTCACGGACCACGCGCGCCGCTTCGTCCGGCTTGCCTTTGGAATCGCGCGAAATCAGCTCGATGGTGCGCCCGTCCAGCCCGCCGGCGGCGTTGAACGCGTCGACCACCATCTGCGCGGCGTTGCGCGAGGAAATGCCGAGCTGCGCGAGGCGTCCCGACAGAATGCTGGGCTGGCCGATGCGGATCGGCTGCTTGCTCGCGCCCCGCGCCACGAACGGCATCGCCAGCGTTGCGCCAGTGACCAGACCGGCCTTGAGAACGCTGCGGCGGCCTGGCGATCCGAAAACCGGCCGCCCGAAACCTGAATCAACCATTGGTCCTCCCCCGGGGGTCCGGGTCGCTGCCGCGCCGGCGCGATCCAGCCCCGCAAATTTTGCAGACCGTACGGCGCCGCCTGTCCGGGGTCAAGGTCGGGGCCGCACCCTCGCGCCCGCAGCGTCAGATCGGCAGCCGCAGGCGCGCCCGCAGCCCGCCGAGGGGACTGTTCTCCAGCACGATGTCCCCGCCATGGGCGCGGACGATGTCGCGCGCGATGGTCAGGCCGAGCCCGGTGCCGCCAGCAGCGCCGGATTCAAAGGGGCGGAACACGCTTTCCCGCCGCTCCGGGGCAATGCCGGGACCATCATCGTCGATCGTGACCTCGACCGCCCGCTCCCCTACCCGCGCGACGGCGAGGGCAACGCGGCTTGCATGCCGGCGCGCATTGTCGACGACGTTGGTGATGGCGCGCCGCATCGCGCCGGGACGCAGCTTCACCATGAGCCCAGACGGGGCGGCCAGATCGACGATGGCGCCAGAGCGGCGGGCGGCCAGCGCGACCTCCTCCACCAGGGCGCCGAGATCGACGTCGCTCGCCTGCTCCGTGCCCTCGCCGCGGGCGAAGGCGAGATAGCCGCCGATCATCCGCTCCATTTCCTCGACGTCGGTTGTCATTTCGGCGACCTCCGGGGCGAGATCGTCGTGCACCGGCAGCATCGCCAGCGCCAGGCGCAACCGGGTCAGCGGCGTGCGCAGATCATGCGAGACCCCGGCCAGCATCTCGGTGCGCTGGGCCAGGAAGCGCCGGATTCGCTCCTGCATGCGATTGAACGCGGCCGCGGCCTGGCGGACCTCGAGCGCGCCCTCGGGCTTGATCGGGCCGCGGTCGCGCCCCATGCCGAACGCCTCCGCCGCCACCGCCAGCCGGCGGATGGCGCGCACCTGGTTGCGCATGAACAGCGCGGCGATGAGGAACAGGAGCGCCGCCGAGCCGGCCAGCCAGATGACGAAAAGATAGAGCGTGCCGGTATAGAGGCGCTTGCGCGGCGCCTCGATGTCGAGCACGCCTTCCGGCAGCTGCACCTCGATCAGCACCGATTGCGGATCGGATGCCCAGTCCATCCGGAACGGCAGGCGGATCTTCTCGCTGAGCGCGGCGGCCAGGTCTTCGTCCATCGGCCCGGCCATCTTGCGGCTGCGCAGCGTCTCCAGCCGGGTGCCCGGTTCGAGGCGCATCGCCATGCCGAACTTGTCTGCGGCGAAGGCCAGCACCCAGTCACGCTCCCGCGCATCCGGGGTCCGGCGCAGCAGCTCGACGGTGGCGGCGACTTCCCCGGCGACGGCGGCGGCGAAGCGGCGGGAGACGACGCCGAGATGGCTGCCGTAGAATATTTGCAGCGCCACGGCTTCGAGCAGCACCAGCGGCACCAGGATGATGAGCAGGCTGCGCCCGAGCAGCGAGCGCGGCACCACGCGGCGCCGCGACGCGGGTTCGGGCTTGGCGCGGTGGTCGGTCATCGTCGCGCCGCCGCCTTCACGGACCCGGCTTCAGGACATAGCCGCGGCCGCGCACCGTATGCAGGAATCGCGGCTCGCGCGGGTCCGGCTCCAGCTTGCGGCGCAGGCGCGTCACCTGCACGTCGATGGCGCGCTCACTGGCCTCGTCCATGCCCAGCGCCTGGGCCAGCGCCTCGCGCGAGAGCGCTTCGCCTGGCCGCCGCGCCAGCGCGGTGAGCAGCGCCGCCTCGCCGCCGGTCAGCCGGACGGGGCCGGCGGGGCCGCGTAATTCGCCGCGCTCGACATCGAAGACGAGCGCGCCGAGCAGGATCGGGCCGGAGGGGACGCTCGGCGCCGGCGGCGCGGCGCGGCGAAGGATGGCGCGGATGCGCAGCACCAGCTCGTCCGGCTCGAACGGCTTGGGGAGATAATCGTCGGCACCGGCCTCGAACCCGGCGATGCGATCCTCCGGCGCGCCGCGGGCGGTCAGCAGCAGCACCGGCATCTCGGCCCCCTCGCGGCGCAGCGCCTCGGTGAAACCGAGGCCGCTCTCGCCCGGCATCATCACGTCCATCACCACGAGATCGGGCTGCAGGAAGCGCAGCGTCTCACGCGCCTTGGCGGCATCGTCGGCGGTGCTGACCCGGAAGCCGCGTTCGCCGAGAAAGCGGGCGAGCAGGCGGCGCAAGCGGGCATCGTCATCGACGATCAGGATGTGGGCCTCTTCCGCCATGGCCGCCTCAGGCGCCGCTGCGCGCGGC
>JAJZFF010000664.1 GCA_021805485.1 Pseudomonadota bacterium | reverse complement strand
TGCGGGCGGGGATCCTCTGGCTGGGGTTCCGCACGATAACGCCCCGACGATGCCGCCCGGTCAAGCCAGCCTGCCGCCACTTTCGTTCACGGGGCGGAACGGGTAATCTCCATCGCGCCGATGTTAGGCGGCGCAGCGGGGAGCGACAGACATGCGGGAGGCGAGCAAGTCGATCATGCGGCGCCTGGCGGATTCGCGGTTCGCCACAAGGTATTTCGTGGGTGACGGAATCGATGTCGGTTCGGGGGCGGACCCGATTTCATTTTACGCCGAGTTGTTCCCGCTGATGCGCCGGGTGCGGAACTGGGATCTAGATGACGGCGATGCCCAGCATCTCGACGGCGTGCCTGACGCGAGCTTCGATTTCGTGCATTCCTCGCACTGTCTCGAACACGTGCGTGATCCGCTGGTGGCGCTGCGCAACTGGCTGCGGGTGCTGAGGCCGGGCGGGCATATGGTGATTCTGGTGCCCGACGAGGATCTCTACGAACAGGGCGTCTTTCCCTCGACCTTCAACGCCGATCACAAATTCACCTTCACCCTGTACAAGAAAACCACCTGGAGCCCCCGTTCGGTGAACGTGCTGGCCCTGATCGCGCAGCTCGACGGGGTGACGCCGCTGAAGGTCGAATTGCTGGACGGAACCTATCTCTACGGCCTGGACCGCACGGATCAGACGATGCTGCCGGCGGGGGAATGCGCGATCGAATTCGTGCTGCGCAAGATCACCGCGACGGAAGTGCAACGCGGCGGGCGCCTTCCGGAGCCGCGGACCTGATATTGCCGCCGGCGCGAGGGTTTGCTCTTCTGGACGGAACGAGACGGACGGATAAAGGAACGGAACAATGGATATCTGGCGAAGCGGCGCGCGGGACTCCACCCAGGGGCCCCAGGCCTATTTCACCGGATCGGTGCGGATCGACCCGGTCAACACGGCGCCGGAACCGGCGCGGGTGGCGGCAGCGCACGTGACCTTCGAGCCCGGAGCGCGGACGGCCTGGCATACCCATCCGCTGGGGCAGACGCTGATCGTCACCTCGGGGCTCGGCTGGGTGCAGCGCGAGGGCGGGCCGATCGAGGAGATCCGACCGGGCGACGTGGTGTGGTTCGCGCCGGGCGAGCGGCATTGGCATGGCGCCACGCCAACGACCGGAATGAGCCATTACGCGATCCAGGAGCGGCTCGACGGCTCGCCGGTCACCTGGCTCGAACACGTAACCGATGAAGAATACCGCCGCTGACGGTGCAGAATGCGTTTGCGCGGTTGCGGCCGTATCAAATTGGAGAATATATATAAAAGAATAGGTGAGTCGCTCTGGCCGGGCTTGTGCGGCGCGGGCCGGAAGCGGCATGAGGTGGGACGAACGAAAACGCGTGCTGGCGCGATCAGCGACGGAGGAACGGAGGGGACATGCAGGTGATGATCATCGGGGCCGGGGGCATGCTCGGCCGCAAGCTGGCGGCGCGGATCGCGGCCGACGGGGCGCTGGACGGCAAACCGGTCGAGGCGCTGAGCCTTGTCGACGTGTTCGCGCCGGAGGCGCCGGCGGGCTTCACCGGCAAGGTCTCCTGCCGGGCGGCGGATCTTTCGGCGCCGGGCGCTGCGGAGGCGCTGGTTGCGGCGCGGCCGGAGGTGATCGTCCACCTCGCCGCCATCGTCTCGGGCGAGGCGGAGGCGGATTTCGACAAGGGATATCGCATCAACCTCGACGGCACACGCTTCCTGTTCGAGGCGATCCGGGCGGAGTCGGCGAAGGCGCCGTATCGGCCGCGCGTGGTCTTCACCTCGTCGATCGCGGTGTTCGGCGCGCCCTTCCCGGAGGTGATCGACGACGAGTTCTTCTGCGCGCCGCTGACCAGCTATGGCGCGCAGAAGGCGATCGGCGAACTGCTGCTCAACGACTACACACGGCGCGGCTTCATGGACGGCATCGCGATCCGGCTGCCGACCATCTGCATCCGCCCCGGCAAGCCGAACGCGGCGGCCTCGGGCTTCTTCTCGAACATCCTGCGTGAGCCGCTGGTGGGGCAGGAGGCGGTGCTGCCGGTTGAGGAGAGCGTGCGGCACTGGCATGCGAGTCCGCGCGCGGCGGTGGGCTTCCTGGTCCGCGCGGCATCAATGGATCTGGCACCGCTGGGCAACCGGCGGACGCTGAACCTGCCCGGCCTGTCGGCCACGGTGGGCGAGCAGATCGAGGCGCTGCGGCGGGTGGCCGGCGAGCGGGCGGTGAAGCTGATCCGCCGCGTGCCCGATGCGACCATCGCGCGGATCGTCGCCGGCTGGCCGGAGAATTTCACCGCGACGCGGGCGAAGACGCTCGGCTTCACGGCCGAGACGACATTCGACGAGATCATCCGCGTGCATATCGAGGATGAGCTTGGCGGCCGGCTGCCGGGCTGACGGCGCAACGGGACGGGAGCGGGATGATGAGCAGGATCGCGATGGTGACGGGGGCCGGCAGCGGCGTGGGGCGGGCGGCGACGCTGGCCCTCCTGGCCGAGGGCTGGACGGTGGCGCTGGTCGGCCGGCGGCGCGAGGCGCTGGAGGAGACGATCGCCGAGGCCGGGGCAGGGGCGAAGGCCGAGGCGTTTCCGGCGGATATCGCCGATCCTGCATCGGTGGAGGCGCTGTTCGCCGCGGTGCGCGCGCGGTTCGGGCGGCTCGACCTGCTGTTCAACAATGCCGGCAACAACGTGCCGACCACCAATTTCGGCGACATGACCTGGGCGCAGTGGCGGCACGTGATCTCGGTCAATCTCGACGGCGCGTTTCTCTGCGCCAATGCCGCGTTCCAGATGATGCGCGAGCAGTCGCCGCGCGGCGGGCGGATCATTAACAACGGCTCGATCTCGGCGCATGTGCCCCGGCCCGGCTCGGCGGCCTATACCGCGAGCAAGCACGCGATCACCGGCCTCACCCGCACCATCGCGCTGGATGGGCGGGCGCATGACATCGCCTGCGGGCAGATCGATATCGGCAATGCGGCCACCCCGATGACGCGGCGGATGACCACCGGCGTGCCACAGGCGGACGGCTCGATGAAGGCGGAGCCGACGATGGATGTGGAGTCGGTGGGGCGGACGCTGGTTTACATGGCCGGATTGCCGGCGGATGCCAACGCGCTGTTCGTCACCGTGATGGCGACCAACATGCCCTTCGTCGGCCGCGGCTGATTTTTTACTCCCGCTGTTCCTGACCCGCCAAGTGGCGAATCAGGAGCGGCGGCGCCGCTCGTTTCAGGCGGTCAATTCAGGCGCTCAAGGATCGAGACATAATTGGCGACCCCGGCGCCGCCCATGTTGTAGATGCC
>JAJZFF010000381.1 GCA_021805485.1 Pseudomonadota bacterium | reverse complement strand
ATCGCCGCGATCGGCGACCTGCGCACCCGTTTCCTGTTCTACCGCGCCCTGCTGGTCATCGCCGTCATCACCACGGCGGCGATGGGCCTGACCACCAGCCTCGTCGCCTGGGCGGTGCTGCGCTTCCTCGCCGGAATGACGGCGGTGGGCGCGCTGCTGCTCGGCACCGGGCTGATGCTCGCCTGGCTGCGCCATCACGGCAGGCGGCTCGAACTCGGCGTGCCCTTCGGCGGCCTCGGCCTCGGCATCGTCGTCTCCGGCCTGCTGCCGATGGCGATGGCCTTCCGGCTCGACTGGGCCGGCGAGTGGATCGCCTCCGGCCTGTTCGGCATCGTCTTCCTGATCCCCGCCTGGATCTGGATGCCGATGCCCCCGCAAGCCGATGCCGCCGGCCCCGCCGCCCTGGCGGACACGCCGCCGGTCGCCCGCTGGATGGCGCTGTTCGTCGCCGCCTATTTCTGCGCCGGCGTCGGCTATGTCGTCAGCGCCACCTTCATCGTCGCCCTGGTGGCGCATCTGCCGGCGCTGCGCGGCATGGGGAATCTGGTCTGGGTCGTGGTCGGCCTCGGCGCGATCCCGACCGCTCCGCTCTGGGACCGCGTCGCCCGCCGCACCGGCGACATCAGGGCGCTGCTCGCCGCCTTCGCCCTGCTCACCCTCAGCATCGCGATCGGCGCGACCACGCGCGGCGTCGCCCTCTCGCTGGTCGGTGCCGCCCTCTACGGATGTTCGTTCAACGGCATCACCAGCATGACGCTGACGATCATCGGCCGGCTCTACCCGCGCAATCCCTCGAAGGCGATGGCGCGGATGACGATCAGCTTCGGCGCCGCGCAGATCATCGCGCCCGCCGTCTCGGGCTATATCGCCGCGCTCACCGGCAGCTACGACGGCGCGCTGTGGATGGCCGCCGCGGTGATGGTCACCGGCATGGCCTGCCTGCTGCTGCTCCCGCGCCGGCGCACCCAGGCGGCAGCCGAAGCCGCCGCCTGATCCATACGATCCTTAGAGCACTTTCCGATCCTTTCGGATCGGATGTAGTGCTCTACCACATTGATAAACAGAGCATCTTTATCCGATCAGATGATTCCATCTGATCGGATGATGCTCTAGCGCCCGCGCTGCACCTGCGTCACGTCGCGCACCGCGCCGTTGGCCGCACTCGTGGTCAGCGCCGCATAGGCCTGCAGCGCGGCGGAGACCACGCGCTCGCGCGCGGCCGGTTTCCACGCCGCCTTGCCCTTCGCCTCCATCGCCGCGCGCCGCGCTTCCAGCGTCGCCTCGTCGAGCTTCACGTCGAGCTTGCGGTTCGGGATGTCGATGGCGATGATGTCGCCCTCCTCGACCAGCCCGATCGCCCCGCCCTGCGCCGCTTCCGGCGAGATATGCCCGATCGACAGCCCCGCCGTGCCGCCGGAGAACCGCCCGTCGGTGATCAGCGCGCAGGATTTCCCGAGGCCCTTCGATTTCAGGTACGAGGTCGGATACAGCATCTCCTGCATCCCCGGCCCGCCTTTCGGCCCCTCGTAGCGGATCAGCACCACGTCGCCCGCCTTCACCCTGTCGCCGAGAATGCCGGCGACCGCGTCTTCCTGGCTCTCGAAGATCCGCGCCGGCCCCTCGAAGACGAGGATCGACGCATCGACGCCGGCCGTTTTCACGATCGCGCCGTCGAGCGCGATGTTGCCATACAGCACGGCGAGCCCGCCATCCTTGCTGAACGCGTGCTCGGCGTCGCGGATGACGCCCTTCTCGCGGTCGAGATCGAGGCTCTCGTAGCGCCGGCTCTGGCTGAACGCCTCCGTCGTCCGCACCCCGCCGGGGGCGGCGCTGTAGAGCGTCTTCGCCGTCTCGCCGCCGCGCATCACGTCCCAGCGGTCGATCGCCTCGCCGATCGTCTTCTCGTGCACCGTGGCGCAGTCGCGATGGATCAGCCCGGCGCGGTCGAGCGCGCCGAGAATGCCCATGATGCCGCCGGCGCGGTGCACGTCCTCCATGTGGACATTGCTGACCGAGGGCGAGACCTTGCAGAGATTGGGCACCCGGCGCGACAGCCGGTCGATGTCCGCCATGGTGAAGTCGAGTTCCGCCTCGCGTGCCGCGGCCAGCAGGTGCAGCACCGTGTTGGTCGACCCGCCCATCGCGATATCGAGCGACATCGCGTTCTCGAACGCCTTGAACCCGCCGATCCGGCGCGGCAGCACGCCCTCGTCGTCCTGCTCGTAATAGCGCCGGGCGAGATCGACGATCTGCCATCCCGCCTCGACGAACAGCCGCTTGCGGTCGGCATGGGTGGCGAGCAGCGAGCCGTTGCCCGGCAGGGCGAGGCCGAGCGCCTCGGTCAGGCAGTTCATCGAATTGGCGGTGAACATGCCCGAGCACGAGCCGCAGGTGGGGCAGGCGGAGCGTTCCATCACCGCGGCCTGCTCGTCGGTCTTGGTCGGGTCGGCGGCGACGACCATGGCGGTGATCAGGTCGGCGGCCCTGGTCTCGCCATCGGCGATGTATTTGCCCGCCTCCATCGGCCCGCCCGAGACGAAGATGGTCGGGATGTTCAGCCGCATCGCCGCCATCAGCATGCCCGGCGTGATCTTGTCGCAGTTGGAAATGCAGACCAGCGCGTCGGCGCAATGGGCGTTGACCATGTATTCCACCGCATCGGCGATCAGCTCGCGCGAGGGCAGCGAATACAGCATGCCGCCATGACCCATGGCGATGCCGTCATCGACGGCGATGGTGTTGAACTCCTTCGCCACCCCGCCGGCCGCCTCGATCTCGCGGGCGACGAGCTGGCCGAGATCCTTCAGGTGCACATGGCCCGGCACGAACTGGGTGAAGGAATTGGCGATGGCGATGATCGGCTTGCCGAAATCCGCATCGCCCATGCCGGTCGCGCGCCACAGCGCGCGGGCGCCCGCCATGTTGCGGCCGTGGGTGGAGGTGCGGGAACGGTATTGGGGCATGGTGTCTCGTTTCCAGTCTGGCAATTTTGCCGGTTACTATAGGGTCAGGACCGGTGCCGCGCTACCCTGCGCCGGTCAGGGCGAACACCCGCAGCGCCGAGGCGAGCGGGCGGTCCGGGTCGCGCGCGGCGTCGACCTCGCCGACCAGCGTGCCCAGCGCCACGCCGCGCCGCGCCGCCGCCGCCTCCAGCGCCGTCCAGAATTCCGGCTCCAGCGCCACGCTGGTGCGGTGCCCGGAGAGCGACAGGCTGCGCTTCTCGAGGTTCATTCCCGCCGCGGCAGCACGTAGAGCAGGGCCGGCAGGAACACGAAGGTGGCGATCAGCACGGCCAGCAGGCTGAGCAGCAGCAGC
>JAJZFF010000476.1 GCA_021805485.1 Pseudomonadota bacterium | reverse complement strand
CCGGTTCTGCGTCACGGCACGCATGCGCAGGCCGAGCGCGGTCCGGCGCAGCGCGAGCATCAGCACCGCGAACACCAGCGCCGCGAAGACGATGATGGTGAGGCGGTTGGCGGTGATCGTCAGGCCACCGAGCGGGAAGGCCCCGCTCATCCACGCCGGCGTGCTCACGTCGCGGTTGCTCGGGCCGAAGATCGAACGCACCCCCTGCTGCAGGATGAGCGAAAGACCCCACGTCGCGAGCAGGGTTTCCAGCGGCCGGCCATAGAGGAAGCGGATCAGGCTGCGCTCGATGGCGATCCCGACGGCGCCGGCGACGAGGAAAGCGGCCGGCACCGCGACGAGCAGGCTGGCGCCGAGCAGGCCGGGCGCATGGGCGCGCATCGCCTCCTGGACGACGAAGGTGGTATAGGCGCCCAGCATCACCATCTCGCCATGCGCCATGTTGATCACGCCCATGACGCCGAAAGTGATGGCGAGCCCGGCGGCGGCGAGCAGCAGCACGGAGCCGAGGGAGAGGCCGTAGAACACGCTCTGTGCGATATCCCAGAGCTGACGCTGACGCTGGATCGCGGTCAGCGCATCGCGCGCGGCGCTCGTCACCGCCGCCGGCTGGCCGGCGAGGGAGGCGAGCAGGCTGCTGGCTTCGAGATCGCCGCGCGCGCGCAGCACGGCGATGGCGGCGAGCTTGTCGGACTCGCCCGCGGTGCCGCCGGCGAGGATCAGCGCCGCGTGCGCCTGCGCCATCACCGATTTCACCCCAGCGTCCGTCTCCTTGGCGAACGCGCGATCCAGCGCCGGCAGCGCGGCTTGATCGCGGCCCTTGAACACGGCCTCGGCGGCGGCGGCGCGCGTGGCCGGATCGGTGGCGAACAGACGCAATCCGCCGAGCGCGCCATCGAGCGCGCGGCGCACCGCGTTGTTCATGCGCACCTCCTTGAGCGCGGCGGCATCGACGCCCGCGGCCGCGGCGCCGCTCAGGGCCTCGCGCAGGCTGCCATCCGCGGCGCGCAGATAGAGCGTGCCGTCTTCGCCGACGCGGAGCTGGCCCGCCTGCAACGCGGAAAGAATCGCGGGTGCGCGGGCATCGCCCGAGATCGACAGGGTCTCGATCGCCGCGCGCATCGCCTCGTAATCATGCGTGGCGAACGCGGCGTAGGGGTCGTCCGCCTGGGCTCGCGCCGCTGCCGGATACAGCAGCGCGAGCAGCAGCAGAACGCGTGCGACGAACGGCGCCATGCCTACTTCGCCGCGCCGCCGCACTTGCCGGTCTTGACGTTGAAATTGCCGCACGAGAGCGGCGCCCGCCAGTCGCCGATGAGATCTTTCGTCTCGGCGACATAGGGCGACCATTCCTGCGCCACCACCAGGCCCGGCGTCTGGGAGACGATGTTGAATTGCCCGTCGCCCTGGATTTCGCCGATCAGCACCGGCTTGGTGATGTGATGGTTGGGCATCATGGCCGAGTAGCCGCCGGAGAGATTAGGCACGCTGATGCCGATCATCGCGTCGATGACCGCGTCGTGATCGGTGCTGGCGGCCTTCTCCACTGCCTTCACCCACATGTTGAACCCGACGAAGTGTGCCTCCATCGGATCGTTGGTGGTGCGCTTCGGATTCTTGATGAACTCGTGCCAGGCTTTGATGAAGCTTTTATTCTCCGCCGTGTCCACGCTCATGAAGTAGTTCCACGCGGCGAGGTGCCCGACCAGCGGCTTCGTATCCATGCCCGCCAGCTCTTCCTCGCCGACGCTGAAGGCGACGACGGGAATGTCCGTGGCCTTCAGACCCTGGTTGCCGAGCTCCTTGTAGAACGGCACGTTGGCGTCGCCGTTGATGGTGGAGACCACCGCCGTCTTCTTGCCGGCCGAGCCGAAAGCCTTGATCTGGGCTACGATGTTCTGCCAGTCGGAATGGCCGAAGGGGGTGTAGTTGATCATGATGTCGGCCGGGGTGACGCCTTTGGCCTTCAGGTAGGCTTCGAGAATCTGGTTGGTGGTGCGCGGGTAGACATAGTCGGTGCCGGCGAGCACCCAGCGCTTCACGCCCTCCTCCCGCATCAGATAGTCCACCGCGGGAATGGCCTGCTGGTTCGGCGCCGCTCCGGTGTAGAACACGTTGCGGCTGCATTCCTGGCCCTCGTACTGGACCGGGTAGAACAGGATGCCGTTGAGTTCCTCGAAGACGGGCAGAACCGATTTGCGCGAGACCGAGGTCCAGCAGCCGAACACCGCGGCGCACTTGTCCTGAGCCAGCAGCGCGCGCGCCTTCTCGGCGAAGAGCGGCCAGTTGGAGGCCGGATCGACCACCACCGCCTCGAGCGGCCGGCCGAGCAGGCCGCCCTTCCTGTTCTGCTCGGCGATCAGCATCAGCATGACGTCCTTCAGCGTCGTCTCGCTGATCGCCATCGTGCCGGAGAGCGAGTGCAGCACACCGACCTTGATCGGCGGGCCGGAGGGTGCCTTGGTGGCGGCGGCGGCGCGGCGGACACCGATGACCGGCGCGGCAGTGGCGGCCAGCGCGGCCGCGGCCAGGCCGAGGCCGCCGAGGGCGCGGCGGGTGAGTGAGGGGTCTGGGGAGTCCATGCGGGTTTCCTCGTTGCTGTGCTGGTTTTCACGGCTGGCGACGTCGGGTGATGAAGCCGGCATCGTCCGAAGCAACGACCGTGCCAGCCGCATCGGGCCTCATGACGCGCGCCTGGGCGGGCAGCCCGTATGCCAGCGGCCGCCTTCTGCTTTCTTTTTGACCATTGCAGCAGAAATTGCCCTCCGAGCGCGCACGTGACCGCAAACGAGGCGTGCGAGGGCGCGTCTTGACGGGCGAGCCATGAGGGCGAAGGCTGCGCGCCTGCAACGCGGAAGGGGGGAAGAATGAGTGGACCCGAGACCATGCGCATCATCGCCGCCACCGGGCCGGGCGGGCCGGACGTGCTGGAGCCGGCCACGGCGCCGAGGCCGGTGCCGAAGCCGGACGAGGTGCTGATCCGCGTGCTCGCCGCTGGCGTGAACCGGCCGGATGTGGCGCAGCGCCAGGGCATCTATCCGCCGCCGCCGGGCGCGAGCCCGATCATCGGCCTCGAAGTCGCCGGCGAGGTGGTGGCGATGGGCGCCGCGGTATCCGGCGTCGCCGTGGGCGACCGCCTCACCGCCTTGGCCAATGGCGGCGGCTATGCCGAGTATTGCGCCGTGCCCGCGACCCAGTGCCTGCCCTGGCCGCGCGGCTATGACGCGATCCGGGCCGCGGCGCTGCCGGAGACCTATTTCACCGTCTGGGCCAATCTGTTCGAGATCGGCGGCCTGGCCTCGGGCCAGACCGCGCTGATCCATGG
>JAJZFF010000171.1 GCA_021805485.1 Pseudomonadota bacterium | reverse complement strand
GAAGCCGCGGTGCCGATCACCTGGGACATCCTGCCGCCGGTCGGCTTCGACGATGCGACAGCCACCCAACCTCTGCACGCCCATGCGCCGGAGAACATCCTCTGCCGCGGCCGCGTCCGTGCCGGCGATCCGGACGCCGCGCCGCCGGCGGGCGCCGTGCGGGCCGCCATCGCCATCGAGACGAGCTTCGTCGAGCACGCCTATATCGAGCCGGAGGCCGGCTATGCGCGCCGCGTCGGCGACCGTATCGAGATCGTCGCCTGCACCCAGACCCCCTACATGGACCGCGACGCGATCGCCGGCATCCTGGGCATCATGCCCGAGCAGGTGCGCATCGTGCCGACCGCGGTCGGCGGTGGCTTCGGCGGCAAGCTGGATCTGTCCGTCCAGCCGCTGATCGCCATCGCCGCCTGGCTCACCGGCCGGCCGGTGCGCATGGTCTATTCCCGCTCCGAGAGCATGGCGAGCACGACCAAACGCCATCCCGCGCGCATCCGCGCCGAGGCCGTGGCCGGCGCGGACGGGCGGCTGTTTTCGGTGCGGTTCCATGGCGATTTCAACACCGGCGCCTATGCGAGCTGGGGGCCGACGGTGGCCAATCGCGTCCCCGTGCACGCGGCCGGTCCCTACGCGGTGCCGAACGTCCTCTGCACCAGTGCTGCGATCCACACGACCGATCCGCCGGCGGGCGCCTTCCGCGGCTTCGGCGTGCCGCAGGCGGCGATCGCGCACGAGGCGCTGATGGACGCGCTGGCCGATCGCCTCGGCCTCGACGCGCTGGAGTTCCGCCTGCGCAACGCGCTGCGGCCGGGAAGCCGCACGCCGACCGGGCAGGTGCTCGGCGCCGACGCGGCGCTGGGCGCGTGCCTGGAGGCGCTGCGGCCGCGCTGGCGCGCCTGGCGCGACGAGGCCGCAGCCTTCAACGCCGCCCGTCATCGCCCCGTGCTGCGCGGGGTTGGCATCGGCTGCATGTGGTACGGCATCGGCAATACCAGCCTCTCCAACCCTTCGGCCATGGCGATCGGCCTGGCCCGCACCGGGCGTATCGTGCTGTTCTCTGGCGCCGTCGATATCGGCCAGGGCTCCAACACGGTGCTGGCGCAGATCGCAGCCGACGCGCTTGGAGCGCCGCTGGCCCTGATCGATCTCGTCACCGGCGATACCGACCGCACGCGCGACGCCGGCAAGACCAGCGCCTCGCGCCAGACCTTCGTCAGCGGCAACGCCGCGCTGCGGGCGGCGCTGGCGCTGCGGGCCGAGATTCTGCGCCGCGCCAACGCCGGCCCGGCGGCGCGCATCGCCTTCCTCCCCGGCGCGTTGCAGGTGAGCGATGGCGGCCGGACCAGCACCCTCGCGCTCGAGGGCTTGCCCGCCGACGCCGAGGGCATGGTGCTGCGCGGCGAAGGGTATTTCGACCCGCCGACCACCCCGCTCGACCAGGACGGTCAGGGCATTCCTTACGCCAGCTTCGCCTTCGCCGCGCAGATCGCCGAGGTGGCGGTGGATACCGCGCTGGGCACCGTCACGGTCCGCCGGATCGCCGCCGCCCATGAGGTCGGGCGCGCGATCAACCCGACCCTGGTGGAGGGCCAGATCCACGGCGGCATCGCGCAGGGGCTCGGACTCGCGCTGATGGAGGAGTACGTGCCCGGCCGCACCGAGAACCTGCACGACTACCTGATCCCAACCATCGGCGACGTGCCGCCGATCGAGGTGATGCTGATCGAGGAAGCGGACGCTCTCGGCCCGTTCGGCGCCAAGGGGGTGGGCGAGCCGGCTCTGGTCGCCACCGCACCGGCGATCCTCAACGCCATCGCCGCCGCCACCGGCGCGCGCATCACCCGCGTCCCGGCGACGCCAGAGCGCGTCCTCGCCGCCATCCGCGCCGCGCGCGGGGAGGATCGCGCATGACCCGCCCGCCCAGCACCACTCACGCCGCCACCGACGCTCCGGCGGCCGCGGCGCTGACCGCGGCGACGAAGCCGGCGCCGGATCTCGTCACCTGCGACGCCTGCCCGGTGCTCTGCCGCATCCGGGTCGGCCAGACCGGCGCCTGCGACCGCTACGCCAATCTGGACGGTGTGCTGACCCGGCGCGACCCGCTCGCCGTGCTCGCCCGCGCGCCGGAAGCGGTCCGCTTCCTCGGGCCGGACTGGGACGGCAACCCGATCGCGGCACGGAACCTCTTCGTCACCGGCATCGGCGCCGGCACCACCTATCCGGACTACAAGCCGGCGCCCTTCATCGTCGGCAGCGAGATCGACGGGATCGACATGGTCACCGTCGTCACCGAGGGGATTTTCTCCTATTGCGGGCTGAAGGTGAAAATCGACACCGATCGGCATCTCGGCGCCGAAACGGCGCTGGTGCGGGCCGAGGGCGAGGTGGTCGGGCACGTCACCACCGCGGAATATGGCAGCCAGATGCTGAGCCTCGGCGGCGTGCGCCATCTCACCGGCGGCTCGAAGCGCGAGGGCGTCGTCACCTGCGCGACGCTGCTGGCGCTGGCCAATGGCGGCCCGGCGGAGCTCGCGATCGATGGCGGCGCGCGCATCCGGGTCCAGTCCGGCGCCGCGCCCGTGATCGACGGCGTGCCCGAGGCGCGCATGCGCGTCGGCTGTGGCTCGGCGACGATCGGCATTTTTGCCCCCCAATGGCTCGGCCATGCCGACGAGGTGATCGTCGTCGACGACCACATCACCGGCGTGCTCACCGAGCACCAGGCCGGCCGCTTCCTCGGCATGCGCCCGGCGGGGATCCGTGTGCGCGGCCGGCGCTCGACGCCGGGGCGCTATTTCCAGGTCGCCGAGCCCGGCCAGGGCTGGGGCGGCACCGACATCGCCGATCCGCTCGCCATCATCGAGCGCATCGACCCGCGCACCGCCTGGCCCGGGCTGCGGCTGCTGATGGTCTCGACCACCGGCGAGCACGCCGCCTGGTTCGTGCTCGATGACGCGTTGCGGCCGCGGCCGGCGCCGATGCCCGATCCGGTGGCCGCGGTGGTGGCGCGGATCGGCGAGAATTGCGAGCCGGCGCTCTGCACCGTGCTGTTCATGGCCGGCGCCGGCGGCTCGCTGCGGGCCGGGGCGACGACCAACCCGGTGCGGCTGACGCGGAGCGTGCAAGCCGGCCGCACCCGCGTCACCGCCGGCGGCGCGCCGGTCTATGTCTGGCCGGGCGGCGGCATCACGTTCATGGTCGACGTCGCCGCCATGCCGGCGCGCGCCTTCGGCGACGTGCCGACGCCGGCCCTGGTGGCGCCGATCGAGTTTCTCATCCCGCGCGCCGACTACATCGCCGAGGGCGGCCACACCGATCGCATCCAGAGCCTGG
>JAJZFF010000621.1 GCA_021805485.1 Pseudomonadota bacterium | reverse complement strand
CCATGCTTCGCCGACCAGGCCACCGGGTCTTCCAGGAACTTGCGCACGCCGGCCAGGGTCGCCTCGGGGAAGTAGTCGCCGCCGCGGCAGGCTTCCAGCACGTCCCACCAGGTGCAGAGATGGTGCAGCGACATGCCCATCTCGGCCAGCGTGTTCAGGCTGCCGGGGAAGACGCCGTAGTAGAACACCACGAAGACGTGGTTGCAGATCGCCCCGGCCTCGCGCAGCGCGTTGGCGAAGTGGATTTTTGATCCGCCATCGGTGGTGAGGTCTTCGACGAGGAGGGTGTTCCTGCCCTCCGGCACGTCGCCCTCGATCTGGGCGTTGCGGCCGAAGCCCTTCGGCTTCTTGCGGACATAGGCCATCGGCAGGCCCATGCGGTCGGCCATCCAGGCGGCGTAGGGGATGCCGGCGGTCTCGCCGCCGGCGACGGCCTCGATCGTCTCGAAGCCGACATGGCGGTAGAGCTTCTCGACGCCGAGTTCGCAGATCTTGGCGCGGGCGCGGGGGAAATAGATGATCTTGCGGCAGTCGATATAGACCGGCGCCTTCCAGCCCGAAGTGAAGGTGTAGGGTTCCTCGGGGCGGAAATTCACCGCCCTGATTTCGAGCAGGATGCGGGCCGCGGTGAGCGCGGCGTCACGGTCCCAGTCGGTCGCGTGGCCCAGGCCAGACGTCATGATATCCCTCCGGTTCTGGCCGACGTCCTAGAACACCCCTGCCCTGCCGTCCACCGTCTTGCGGCGGGGCGGAGGCGTGGCTAGACCGGCTCAAACTGGCGCAAGGAGCTTCGGAATGGCCAAGATCAAGGTTAAGAACCCGATCGTCGAGATGGACGGCGACGAGATGACCCGGATCATCTGGGGGTTCATCAAGGACAAGCTGATCCTGCCCTATCTCGATGTCGACCTGAAATACTACGATCTCGGGATCGAGAACCGCGATGCCACGGACGACAAGGTGACGGTCGACTCGGCGCTGGCAACGAAGGAATACGGCGTCGCGGTGAAGTGCGCGACGATCACGCCGGACGAGGCGCGCGTCAAGGAATTCAATCTCAAGCAGATGTGGCGCAGCCCGAACGGGACGATCCGCAACATCCTCGACGGCACCATCTTCCGCGAGCCGATCATCTGCGCGAACGTGCCGCGCCTGGTGCCGCACTGGTCGCAGCCGATCGTGATCGGCCGCCATGCCTATGGCGACATCTACCGCGCCGCCGAAACCAAGATCCCCGGCCCGGGCAAGGTGCAGCTCTCCTACATCCCGGCCGATGGCAGCAAGCCGCTGATCCTCGACGTGCACGATTTCAAGGGCCCCGGCGTCGCGCTCGGCATCCACAACACCAAGGCCTCGATCGAGGGCTTCGCGCGGGCGAGCTTCAATTACGGGCTGGCGCGGAACTATCCGGTCTATCTCTCGACCAAGAACACCATCCTCAAGGCCTATGACGGCATGTTCAAGGACGTGTTCCAGGAGATCTTCGACGCCGAGTTCAAGGCGGAGTTCGACAAGCGCGGCCTGACCTACGAGCACCGGCTGATCGACGACATGGTCGCCTCGGCGCTGAAGTGGAACGGCGGCTATATCTGGGCCTGCAAGAACTATGACGGCGATGTGGAGAGCGACATCGTCGCGCAGGGCTTCGGCAGCCTCGGGCTGATGACCTCGGTGCTGATGAGCCCGGATGGCAAGACGGTGGAGAGCGAGGCGGCGCACGGCACCGTGACCCGCCACTATCGCGAGCACCAGAAGGGCCGCCCGACCTCGACCAACCCGATCGCCTCGATCTTCGCCTGGACCCGCGGCCTCGCCTATCGCGGCAAGTTCGACGAGACCCCCGAGGTGACCGAGTTCGCCGAGACGCTGGAGCGCGTCTGCGTCGAGACGGTGGAAAGCGGGTTCATGACCAAGGACCTCGCGCTGCTGATCTCGAAGGACCAGCCCTGGATGACCACGCAGGACTTCCTCGCCAAGCTCGACGAGAACCTGCAGGCGGCGATGGCGAAGCGCCAGGCCGCGTGATGGTGGGGCCCTGGGATCCATCCCCGGATCGCAGGGCCGAACACCGGACAGCATCATTGACTGAAAGACGGGGTGCCTTCCCTATATGGGGATGATGGAAAGCATCCCGTTCTCGGTTCTCGACCTCGCCCCCGTGCCGGATGGCGCGACGCCGGGCGATGCGCTGCGCAACAGCATCGACCTCGCCCGCCACGCCGAGGCCCTCGGCTTCAACCGTTACTGGCTGGCCGAACACCACAACATGCCCGGAATCGCGAGTGCCGCCACATCGGTGGTGATCGCGCATGTGGCGCAGGCGACGACGCGGATCCGCGTCGGCTCGGGCGGGGTGATGCTGCCCAACCACGCGCCGCTGGTGATCGCCGAGCAGTTCGGCACGCTGGCCGCGCTGCATCCGGGGCGGATCGATCTCGGGCTCGGCCGCGCGCCGGGCACCGACCCACGCACCGCCCACGCGCTGCGGCGGAACATGGAGGGGACCGAGGCGCGCTTCATCGAGGACGTGATCGAGCTGCAATCCTACTTCCAGCCGGCGGCCGCGGAGCAGAGGGTGCGCGCGGTGCCGGGCGAAGGGCTCGACGTGCCGCTCTGGCTGCTCGGATCGAGCACGTTCTCGGCCGAACTCGCCGCGGCCCTTGGCCTGCCCTTCGCCTTCGCCGCGCATTTCGCGCCCGACCTGCTGGGTGCGGCGCTGACGCTGTATCGCACGCGGTTCCAACCCTCGGCTCGGCTGGCGAAGCCGCATGCGATGATCTGTGTTACGGTCTGCGCGGCGCCGGATGACGGGGAGGCTGAGTTCCTGTTCACCTCGCAGCAGCGCGCCTTCGTCAATCTCCGTCGCGGCCAGCCGGGGCTGCTGCCCCGCCCGGCGCCGCTCGACGGATTCTGGAGCGAGCGCGAACGTGCCGGGGTGGAGCACGCGCTGGCCTATGCGATGGTCGGCGGACCTGCGCGGGTGGCGGCGAAGCTCGCCGGCTTCGTGGCGGAGTTCCGGCCGGACGAACTGATGATCGCCTGCCAGATCCACGACCACGCGGCGCGCCGGCGCAGCTACGACATCGTGCGCGAGATACGCGGCGGCCTGAGCAAGGCCGCCTGAGGCGTCAGCCGGCCGCCGGCTCGTTTTGCTCCCAGCCGCCGCCGAGCGCCTGGTACAGCGAAACGAGGTCGGTCGAGATCTTGGCCTGGCTCTGCGCCTGCGCCTGTTCGGCCGCCAGCTCCGATTGCTGCGCGGTGAGAACCTGCAGGTAGTCGATCAGGCCTTCGCGGTAGCGCTCCTGGGCGAGTGAAAGGGCGCGGCGGGTCTGGGTGACATCGGCCTGCAGCGCCGCCTGGGTCTTTTGCTCCTCGTCATAGGCGGTCAGCGCATTGTCGACCTGGTGGAAGGCGGTGAGCACGGTTTTCGCGTAGTTCACCGCGGCCTCGCGCTGCTGCGCCTTTCGCAGGTGCAGCTCGCCGCGCAGGCGCCCGCCCTCGAACAGGGGCATGGTGATCTGCGGGCCGATTGCGTAGGTGACGGCGGAGAGCTGGTTCAGGTTCGAGAATTGCAGCGCCTGCAGCGAAACCGAGCCGGCGAGGGAGATGTCGGGAAAGAAGCTCGCCGTCGCGACGCCGATCTCGGCGGTGGCCTGGTGCAGGCGGGCGGTCGCCTCGCGGATGTCCGGACGGCGCTGGAGCAGCTGGGAGGGCAGGCCGATCGGCACCACCGGGGGCACTGGCGGAATCGGCTTCGCGGTCACGAGCTGGGCGCGGAGCGCTTCCGGCCCCTCGCCGAGCAGCAGGCTGAGCTGGTTGATGTCCGCCGCGATCGCGGTCCGCAGGGTGGGGATCTGGGCGCGGACGGATTCGGCCTGGGCCTGGGCATCGGCGACGTCGAGCGCGTTGGCGAGGCCCGCCTGCTCGCGCTGGCGGGTCAGGTTGGCGATGTGCTCGGCGCTGGCGAGGTTGCGCCTGGTGATGGCGAGGACCGCCTGCTGGGCGCGCAGGTTGATGTAGTCGTGCGCCACCTCGGCCTCGGTATTGAGGAGGACGGCGCGGCGGGCATCGCGCGACGCCTGGACGGCGGCGAGCGAGGCCTCGACGGCGCGGCGGTTCTTGCCCCAGAGGTCGAAATCGAAGACCGAGGAGAAGCCGTACTGGAAGAGGTTGAAGGGCTGCAGCTCGGAGCCGGGCAGGCCGCCGCCGCCGATCGATGTCGAGCTGCCGCTGGCGGTGGAGCCGGCATTGGTGCTGGTCGAGGTCGACCCGCCGCCGCTGAGGGCGGTGAACACGCCCTTGTTGCTCGGCTTCTCGCGCGTGTAGGAGCCGGAGAAATTGAGGTTCGGGTAGAGGGCGGCCCCCTCGATCTGCGCCTGGGCCTCGGCTTCGGCGAGGCGCTCGGTGGCGGCCTTCACGTCGAGATTGCGGGCGATGGCCTCGTGCTCCAGCGTGGTCAGCGCCGGATCGTCAAAGCTCTGCCACCAGGCGAGGTCGACCTTGCCCTGGCTGACCGTGTCCGGCGAGGTCAGCGCCGGACGATTGGCGAGAAAGGAAGCGGCCGTCCTGGTCCGGGGCGCGTGGAAATTCGGCCCGAGTTCGCAGCCGCCGAGCGCCATGGCGGCGAGCATCGCCGTGCCCATGAGGGCGCGCCGGCGCAGGCGGGGAGCAAAAACCTCAGATCTCATAGACGACTCCTTCGGCAGCGGGACTCGACGGGGTGCTCAGCAGCAGCACGACCGGCCAGACCAGCAGGGCCATCAGGCCCAGAATGTGGAACAGGTCAAGATAGCTCATGAATGCTGCCTGATGTTGCACCGCCGCGCCGATCTGCGAAAGGGTCTGACCGTGCAGGCTGGCATACGGTGTGACGGACTCTGCCAGCCTGGCATGGTGGAACTGGGTGCGCCAGGCCAGCAGCGTGGTGACGAAGGAGATGCCGATGCTGCCGCCGATGTTGCGGACCTGGTTGATGATCGCCGAGGCGTCGCCGTTGCGGGCCGGCGGCAGGCCGACATAGGAGAGCGCCGAGATCGGGATGAACAGAAAGGGCAGCGCGATCACCTGCAGGACGCGATCGATCGAGATCGTATAGAACGAGGCATTCGGCGCGAGGTGGGACTGGAAGATCAGCGCGATGCCGGTTTCGACCAGGCCGCCGACCAGAAGCACCCGGGCGGGGATGATCCGGCCGGTGACGACGCCGGCCAGCGGCATCAGCCCGATCGTGGCGAGGCCGCCCAGCGCCAGCGCGAAACCCGCGGTTTCGGAGGAGTAGCCCATCAGCGTCTGGGTCAGCTGGGGCAGGAGCTGGGTGGTGCTGAGCAGGATGAAGCCGATCACGAACATCACGAGGCAGGAAATCGCGAAATTGCGATGGGCGAAGAGGCGCACGTTCACCACCGGCTCGGGGTGGCCCCATTCCCAGACGACCAGGGTGGAGAGCGAGACCGCCCAGACCGCGAACAGGCTGCGAATGAAGAAGCTGCCGAACCCGTCATCGATCGAGAACTTGTCGAGGAAGATCTGCAGCGCGCCGAAGCCGACGGCGACCAGCAGCAGGCCGAGCCAGTCGAAGCGCAGGCCGCCGGCGAGGCGCGCCGCGCGCTCGCGGACCAGAAGTTCCGGCTCGTCGACGAATATCGCGATCAGGGTGAAGGCGATCAGCCCGATCGGCAGGTTGATCAGGAACACCCAGTGCCACGAGAGATGGTCGGTCAGCCAGCCGCCGAGGATCGGGCCGGTGGCCGGGGCGACGATGATGACGAGGCCGAACACGGCGAAGACCTGGGCGCGCTTCTCGGCGGGGAAACTGTCGGCATACATCGACTGGGTGATGGGCTGCAGGCCGCCGCCGCCAAGCCCCTGAAGCACACGGGCGACGATCAGCATGGTCAGCGAGGTGGAGACCGCGCAGAAGACGGAACTCGCGGTGAACAGCGCCACGCAGATCAGGAACAGCCGCTTGCGGCCGACGACGTCCTGCAGCCAGCCGGTGATCGGCAGTATGATGCTGTTCGAGACGAGGTAGGAGGTCAGCACCCAGGTGCTTTCGTCGGGGCTGACCGCCAGCGAGCCGGCGATATGGGTGAGCGCGACATTGGCGATGGTGGTGTCGAGCACCTCCATGAACGGGGCGAGCGCCACCATCGCCACGATCAGCCAGGGGTTGTAGAGCCCCGCCGCCGAACGCGGCGTGTTCGGCCGGGAGGCGTAGAGCAGGCTCATTTGCCGCGGATGCGGATATAGGGCTCGACCGACATGCCCGGGGCCAGCAGGTAGCGGGAGATCCGGCTGTCATCGAACTCGATGCGGACCGGCACGCGCTGGACCACCTTCACGTAGTTGCCGGTGGCATTCTCGGCCGGCAGCAGGGAGAAGATGCTGCCGGTGCCGTGCTGGATGCTGGCGACCCGCGCGTGGAAGGCGACGCCCGGCACGGCATCGACATAGACATTCACGCTCTGGCCCGGGCGGATGGCGCCCAGCTCGGTTTCCTTGTAATTCGCGGTGACCCAGACATGGTCGCCGACGACGGCCATCATCGCGGTGCCCGCGCCGACGACATTGCCGGTGCGGACGGTCTTCTTGGCCACCCAGCCGGAGACCGGGGCCCGGATCTCGGTATAGCCGAGTTCGAGCCGGGCATTCTCGACCGCGACGCCGGCGGCCTTCACCGCGGCGTCCGCCGCGGCGACGGCGGCCTGCGCGGCCTTGACCTGCTGGCGCGCCGCATCGGTGCGGGCGACGGCGGCGCGCAGATCGGCCGCAATGGCGTCGCGCGTCGTGGGCGTGACCGCGCGGGGGTCGACCTTCGCGTAGCGCGCCTCGTCGCGCTTCGCCCGGAAGAGGGTCGCGTCGGCCACCTCGACATTGGCGCGCGCCTCGGCGAGATCGGCCTCGCGGGCGCCGAGCTGGGCCTGGGCCTGGGCCCGTTCGGCCTCGGCCCGGTCGAGCGCCACTTTCTGCGTGCCGTCATCGAGGCGGACCAGAAGCTGGCCGCGGACGACATGCTGGTTGTCCTTGACGAGCACGGCGACGACCTGACCGGAGATGCGCGGGGCGATCTGGTGGATCGAGCCGTCGATCTCGGCGTCGGTGGTCGAGGCGAAATCCCTGGTGCGCCACCAGTAGACGAGGCTGGCGCCGGCGAGGCCAAGCAGCACCAGGACCAGAATGATGAAGGGCCGGCGGCTCCTGCGCGAGCCGTCGACCGGTGTGGCCCGCGAGACCGCTGGGCGATTCTCGCTTCTCTCCTTCAATTCGTTCATGGAATGACCTTATCCCATCGCCGGATCGGCTGTCACCGGGCGCCAAGGCGCCAT
Source organism: Pseudomonadota bacterium (assembly GCA_021805485.1). Next base: position 6,599 of record JAJZFF010000621.1, on the reverse strand, counting down.
GGCCTGGCTCCACCCGCACAGCGCGCGGAACGATGCTTCCGTAACGGGAATGGCGCGGCGCGTCGATGGAAAATCCATAAATTAATAAAGTTTTAGCCTCAATGCCGATTCGGCTTGCAAACCGAACCGGGAGACATGATACTACCTAAGGTAGTAATTTGCAGTGTGCTACTATCGGGATGGATGAAAAATGACGCATTTTCAGACGATGGACGCTTTCGTGCGCGAACGGATCCGGGCCTGGCCGCAGACGCCTCCCGGCCTCGAACACGCGGATCCGCGCGGCCGCGGCGTGTGGCTCAAGGCCCGGCCGGGGCCGGCGATGGAAAACGACGCCCCGTCCCTGAAAATTCCCGGCGCCTCCCGCATGCGGACCTTCCCGGACGGGCTGTGGCTCTGGTTCGGCGGAACCGGCGCCGATCCCTATGTGGACATTTTCGCCGTCGAGGTCTGCGGCAGCCTGCAAAACCTGCTCGACAAGCGGTCCCGCTACACGCCGAGCCTGCATTCGCTGCTGGTCTCCTGCCCGGCCGTGTGGCTCCGCCGGCCGGTCGACGAGCGCGACGCGACGCCGCGCTGGGAGCGCGCCGGCCTGTTCGACACCGCCCCCGAGACCGCAATTGCCTTGCCGGTGCGCGACATGCGCGTGCTCTACGCGCTCAAGACCAAGCATTTCCGGGAGTTCGCGGCATGCAATATCGCCCATGCGCATGAGCTGTTCGCGCCGGTCGACATTCTGCTCGACGAGGACGGCTGGCGGGCGCCGGCGCTGCGTCAGTTCCTGTTCCACGCCGCGCGGCGGGCGAATTTCTGGGATTCAGCGTGCCATGGCAGCGACGAAGCCGGGGCCGGCGACCTGCAGGCCGGCGCGCCCGATGGCGGCGCGCGCGAGATCAGGCCGGTCGGAAATCATGCCGTCCACGCCAAGCCGGATCATCCGGTCAAACGCCTCCGGCGCATTGACCGTCCAGGGCAGCACGGCGAGGCCGAGCGCATGAGCCTCACGGACATCGTCCTCCTCGAGCGTGGCATGAAACGGCGCCCAGCACACGGCACCCGTGGCAGCCACGGCGCGCGGGAGATTGCCGCCAAATGCGCCTAGGTCGCAGCCATCGAGCCAGAGCGGGCCGGCGCTGACCGTCTCCGGCTCGGTCAGGCAGCAGCGGCGCAGCGCCGGCGCTGCCGCCGCCGCCGCACGCAGCACCCGCCAGTCAAAGGCGAAGAGCACGGCCCGGTCGAGCGCGTCGTGCCGGTTGAGGCAGGCGATCACCGCCTGGGCGATCCGCTCGGGCGGCGCGGTGAGGCCGGGACGGTCGGGGAAGGTTTTCACCTCGATCAGCAGATCCCGCCCGGACAGCGCGGCGATCACGGCATCGAGGGTGGGAATTCGCGCGCCGTCGGCGGGCGTCTGCTCCGGGTAGCGCGCCGCGTAGTCCGATCCCGGCCGCAGGCGGCCGACATCGAAGCTGCCTAGATCGGCGAGGGTGCGCTCGCGCAGCAGGGGGGCGGCATCCGGCGCGAGCCAGGCGCCGTCGGCATCGCGCGCGATATCGGGATTGAGGCGGGGATCGTGATGCACGACCGCGACGCCGTCGGCGGTAAGGCCGACATCGAATTCCGCGCCGGTCAGGTCGAGCGCGGCGATGCTCGCGAAGCCCTCCAGCGTGTTCTCCGGCAGCAGGCCTCGGGCGCCGCGATGGCCGAACAGCGCCATGGGGCGCGGGGAAGGCATTCGCTCATTCATGCGGTCGCTCCGTGATCAGGCTGTTTCGGCTTCGTCGACACGGGCATGGCCGCCCTCGCCCCGCCTGACCCGCAACCGCCGCGGGTGCAGGCGAATGACGCTGTCATGATGGGCGATCGAGACGATCTGCGTCGCCGGCAGGCGGGCGCGCAGCATCGCGAAGAGGCTGGCGGCGGCCTCCTCGTCGAGCGCGGACAGCGCCTCGTCGAGGAACAGCCAGTCCGGCTTCGCGACCAGCACGCGCGCGAGAGCGAGACGCTGCTGCTCGCCGCCGGACATGCGGAGCGACCAGTTGTCGACATGTTCAAGGCGCAGGCCGAGCCCGCCGAGACCGACATCATCGAGCGCGGCGCGCACCGCCTCGTCGTCCACATCGTATTCCTGCTGCGGATAGGCGACGGCGCGCTTGAGCGAGCCGAGCGGAAAATAGGGCTTCTGGGGAAGGAACATCGCCGTGCCGGACGGCCGGGAGACCCGGCCTCGGCCGAACGGCCAGATGCCGGCGAGCGCGCGGAACAGGGTCGATTTGCCGGTGCCGGAGGGGCCGGTGATCACGACCGGTTCGCCACGCTCGATCGCGAGGTTGGCGCCGGCGAACAGCTCGCGCCCGTCGGGCAGGGAGACGGTCAGGTCCTCGGCGTGCAGCGCGGCATCCGCCGCCACGGCGACGTGGTCGGGCCGGTGCGCGTGCGCCAGCTTCACCGCGCGCTCGAACCCGTCGAGACGCTGCACGGTGGCGCGCCAGCCGACCAGTTGCGGGTAGGACGAGACGAACCAGGAGAACGAGCCCTGCACGTTGCCGAAGATGTTGTTGATCTGCAGCAGCAGGCCGAGGGTGAACAGGCCGGAGAAATAACCGGGGGCGGCGATCAGGATCGGGAAGATGATCGCCACCTGGCTGAAGCCGATGGTGAAGAAGTTCAGCGCCTTGGTGCGCTTCATGATCTTCCACCAGTTCAGGTAGATCGCATGGAAGCGCTGCTTGAGGCCGACGCCTTCCTCGGCCTCGCCGCCATAAAGCGCGATCTGCTCGGTGTTCTCGCGCACGCGGATCAGGTTGAAGCGGAAATCGGCGTCGACCTGCTGCTGCTGGAAGCTCAGCGGGATCAGTTTCCAGCCGATCACATGGGTCAGGTAGGTGCCGACCAGCGAGTAGATGATCGCGATCCAGACCAGGTAGCCGGGGATGACCAGACCAAGGAGATGCAGCGGCGGCACCAGGAACCAGAGCACGAAGATGAAGCTGAGCAGGTTCACGATGTTCGAGATGAAGCTGATGCCGAGCGAGAGGTTGTTCGAGACGAAGCTGCGCAGGTCATCGGCGATGCGCTGGTCGGGGTTGTCGAGCGGGCTGCCGGCCTCGGCCTTCAGGCTGAGCTGGTAATGGGCGCGGTTGCCCAGCCAGTCGGTGACGAAATTCTCGGTGATCCAGCGGCGCCAGCGGATCTCCAGCATCTGCTGGAGGTAGAAGGCGTAGACGCCGACCAGGATGTTGAAGGTCGCGATCTCGGTGAAGCCGGGGACGAACCAGGGATAGCCCTTGATCATCTTGTAGGTGAAGATCGACTGCCAGAAACCCGCGGCGTCCTTCGCCTGCAGCGCGTTGTAGAAGATCTTGTACCAGTAGGAGAACAGGACGTTGAGATAGACCGAGATCAGGTTGAGCGCGATGATGGTGCCGAGCAGGGCCAGCGCCGCCCAGCGTTCTTCCGAGCTGAAATAGGGCTTGGCGAGGCGCCAGGCATCGGCGAGCGCGGCACCGACCGCTCGGAGGAATTTCATGGATGGGCCTCCGCCGCCCGGCCGATCGCCGAGAGCCAGCGCTGGAGGCGCGCCGCGTTCGTGCCGAAATCGGAATAGCCGTAGATCGAGTGGGAATAGAGGATGAGATCGCTGCCGCCGGCCGGGTCGGGGCGGATCTGGGCGATCACCACGTCGGGGAAATTGGCCGCCGGCGTGCGGGCCACCCAGGCCTGCTGCAGCCGGTCGGGAAAGGCGTCGAGCGTGTAGGTGCGTGGCTCGGCGCCGGCGACACGCGCGACCAGCGCGTAAAGCGCGGCAGGGGGCAGAGCGTAGCGCGGCGTGTCAAAGGCGGGTTTCGGGATGAAGCCGGCGGGGGCTGCAAGCGCCTTGTTCGGCGATGACGGCAGCGTGAGATGGGTGAAATCGACGAAACCGGGCGGCTTGACCCCGGCAGCCCCGGCCTTGCCGCAGGCAGGGAAGATCAGACTCAGCAGCAGCGGCAGGATGCCAACGGCCATCAGGTTTCCTCCGTTGTTTCGGCCTCGACGCCGGGCAGGCGCAGACGGATCACGCCGCGCATCGCGTCGGGGTCGACGGCCCTGCCCTTGCGAAGGATGATGATTTCGCCCCGGCGCGCAAGATCCCCGGCGGCACGGCGGACGGCGGCAAGATGGCGGCGCCAGGCGTCCGGCGCGGTTTCGCCGCGCGCGGCGGCGATCTGGCGGGCGGCATCGGTCGGACAGATCGAGGCGCCCGGACGGCGGTCCGCAAGGGTGGCGCGGATGGCGCGGCCAGCCTCGTCGGGAGTCGCGGGGGCGGAAGGCCTGGCGGAATGCGGAACGGCGGTCATCGCGCATTCTCTGGCCCGGATCGGGGCCTCGGGCAAGTTCCGGTGGCGGGTTCAGCCGTTCAGCCGCAGCCGCGCGCGCATCACATCCGCCGGCAATGCCGGGCCGACCCACGGTCCCTGAGCCTGGCCGATGCCGAGTTCGCGGGCCTTCTGCAATTCCGTCTCGGTCTCGATCCCGTCGATCGAGACGAGGACGTCGTAGCGGCGCGCAATATCGATCGCGGCACGGATCAGCACCACGTCCGGTCCGGCCGGATCGTTCACGAGCGCATGCGCCAGCCGGCGATCGAGCTTGAGGCCGGTGAACGGGAGCCGGGAGAGCAGCGCGAGGCCGCCGAACGCGTTCCCAAACCCTTCGAGGGTGACGCCGATTCCGGCTTCGCGCAGGCTGGCGATCTGCTGTTGCAACAGATCACCGCCGATGACGAGTTCGGCCTCGTCGATCAGGATGTCGATCCGGTGCGGCTCGATGCCCAGGGGATCCAGCGTCTGCAGCGCGACCTCGCCGATCAGGCCGTCCGCCAGCGCATGGCCGGACATCGGCACCGAAATCTGCCAGCGCGGCGGCCCGCAGGCCAGTTCTTCCGCCGCGATGCGCAGCGTGTGGCATAACATCTCGTGGCGAAGCGGCGCGCGGTCGATCCCGCGGAGGAGCGGCGCCACGGGCATGAGCCCGCGGCGGCGATTCGGCAGGCCGAGCCACAGTTCGGCCGAGACGAAGCCATCGCCGGGGGACGCGAGATCGAGCCGCGGCAGGTAGCGCAGAACAAAGCTGTCATTGCGGAGAGCCTCGGCGAGGCGGGCGGCGCGCTTGCGCTGCTCGCCCGCCTCGAGACGGCGAAGCGAGGCGCGTTCCCGACGCTCCGACTCGGTCCGCCCGGCGACAGGACGGCGCGACTGCACGGGCATCAGGCCAGAGGACGGCTGAAGGTCCGGAGACTGGGGTAAACTCAAGCGCCTTTGCTCCATCACGGCTGAACACCTGGCAGTGATGATGGCGCAGCGAGGTAAAATATAGCTTAACGGTGCAACATAAATGCGACCATCATCCTGCGGCGTCTCGATTTTTCAGACTGCGACCGTGTCGAGCAGGCGGGTCGTGCCGAGCCGCGCGGCGGCGAGAAGACGGGCGCCGTCGTCCGGAGCGGTCAGCGGCGCGAGGGTCCCGGCGTCCACCAGTTCGAGATAGTCGACGATGAAGCCGCCCTCAGCGAGCGCCCGCCGGCCGGCGGCCAGCGCCGCCGCCGCGGGCTCGCCGTCACGCAGGGCGGCGCGCACCCGGCGGAGCACCTGGTGGAGAAGCGGGGCACGGGCGCGGTCCGCAGGGTCGAGATAGCGGTTGCGCGATGACATGGCGAGGCCATCCTTCTCGCGCAGGGTGGGGCCGACAACGATCTCGACCGGCAGGAACAGGTCGGCCGCGACGCGGCGGATTACCTGCACCTGCTGCCAGTCCTTCTCGCCGAAATAGGCGGCATCGGGACGGACCTGGCCGAGGAGCTTGACCACCACCGTCGCGACGCCGCGGTAGTGGCCGGGACGGACCGCGCCCTCAAGCACGACGGACAGGCCGGCAACCTCGACCGAGGTGGCATCGCCGGGCGGATACATCGTGGAGACCTCGGGCAGCCAGGCCAGCGCGCACCCGGCTTCGGCGAGCAGGGCGCAGTCGCGCTCGGGGTCGCGCGGGTAGCGGGTGAAGTCCTCGTTCGGGCCGAACTGGGTGGGGTTGACGAAAATCGACGCCGCAACGACGTGGCCGGCCTCGCGCGCGGCGCGGACGAGCGAGAGATGCCCCTCATGCAGCGCGCCCATGGTCGGCACCAGGGCGAGGCGGGCGCGGCCACCATCCGTCAGCGCCGCGCGGGCGGCGCGGAGATCCGGAACATTGCGGACGATCTGCATGCTGTCTCTCCGTGAACGGCCACGAGTTGCCGGGGGTTTTTGGGCGAAACCGGTCGCGGCGTCCATGCCCGGCAGCGGGCATGCGGCATGACGGAAGCGGCGGCGTGACATATTCGTGAAAACATAAACAATCCGCGAGCCAACCGACCGGCAGGAGATGCCGCGCTTTTGAAATGGGCGAACTGCTTATATGTAGCCAGCATGGCACGGCAATCGTCTCCCGCGAAACAGTGGATCCGTCAGGAAATCAGGCTTGGAGGACGGCGCGCGCGGCTCGCGATCGGGCTCGGCGTCGCCTCGGTGCTGGTTGCGATCGGGCAGATCGCCTGCGCGGCCGGGTTGCTTGCCGCCGCGATC